>JAIRXD010000037.1 GCA_031268545.1 Puniceicoccales bacterium
CTTTATTCTTGATTTCTTAGAAGTTTTGTTTTATTTCAGCATATTTTTATGGAAAACGAAGATGTAAAAGTGGCTAAGTCGAAGTCGCCTATGGAC
This sequence comes from Puniceicoccales bacterium, assembly GCA_031268545.1. Lineage (GTDB taxonomy): Bacteria > Verrucomicrobiota > Verrucomicrobiia > Opitutales > LL51 > JAIRTH01. Next base: position 97 of record JAIRXD010000037.1, read on the forward strand.
ATTGACTGGAAAGACGTGGATCAGCTGTCCAAGTATGTCACCGGCACGGGGAAAATTTTACCGCGCAAATATACAGGTTTGTCTGCCCGCCATCAGAGGCATATAACTCACATGATAAAGAGAGCTCGCAACATGTTACTTATGAAATAGATAGGTGGCTTTTCCCAGTAGAATTCTCAATGCAACTAAGGATTCCCTTGAATTGGTAAGCAGGGAGTTGTTGGCTGGTGGTGTGGTAGCATTGCCAACGGAAACCGTCTATGGTTTGGCTGCCATAATCACGGACGAAATGGCCATCAAAGAAATATTTAATATAAAAAATAGGCCATTTTCCGATCCATTGATAGTCCATGTCCTAGGCTTCAATGACTTGCTAAAACTCACTAAGCTAGAAGATGATAGCGCCAATTTGGTGAGCCAGTTGGTAGATGCCTTTTGCCCAGGGCCCCTGACATTTGTGTTACCAAAGGCCGGCTCGGTTAGCCCGAATATAACTGCTTCAAAAAGCACCCTGGCCATCCGAATTCCTGCCCATAAAGACTTTAGGGAGGTTCTACTTCAAACCAGAGTACCTCTAGCCGCTCCCAGCGCCAATCAATTTGGTTACCTAAGTCCAACCACCGCCGAACATGTCCTGAATTCACTCCGGGGAAAAATAAAATATATTCTCGACGGCGGCCCCTGTGAAATAGGCCTGGAATCCACCATAATAGACATCGCCAAAGGGCAAATAAAAATTCTACGTCCCGGAGCAATAACACCGGAAATGCTGCAGGAAGCCACTGGCCTGGAAGTAATTAAGTACAGACAAATGGCCACTACGGACCCGTCGGCTCCGGGTTTATTCAAGCGACATTACAGTCCAAACACAAAATTGAGACTGTTTGAAGCCGGTCAAAATGCACCCAAAGAAGCCCGCATTGCTGTTATCCATATGGGAAAACCGGACAACGCCGATGAACATACATTTTGGCTGAGCGAAAACGGAGACCTCACCGAAGCATCAAAAAATATATTTTCGGTACTAAGACGTTTGGATCAATGTGGTTACGATAAAATCTATTGCGAAAAAGCACCGCCGATTGGCCTGGGCCTGGCCCTAAATGATAGACTAAACCGGGCAGCAGCAAAATTTCCATGAACTAAAAGATTTTACTAAATTTTCAACTCAACTATGAAAAAACTTGCCAACCATCAAATAATATGAAAAAATATCTATCATGGCGTCTATGGACAGATTTGCTATTTCATGCCTAATAGCGCTTTTTTTACCCGGCTGCGCCTGGAATCCCATTGAACAGCAACAAGTTACCGAGAGTGATGTCCTGCTCAATTATCCGTCAATTAGGCCCATACCAACGAAGGGATATTCCGGGAATGTAAGCTGGCCTGCGGATCTTAACACATTGCTTGACATAGCCTTCTCAAACAATCCCCGGACCAAGGTAGCCTGGCAACAAGCCAAAATAGCCGAGATCCAAAAAAACAAAACATCCTCGGCATTCCTCCCTAGGCTAACATTGAAGGCCATGGCGGTGAATGCGAAGGATATTGCTGGCCAGGATCCATCCAATGCTAAACGACTTACAACCCATGAATCCATCATCCTCTCTCCCCAAATAGAAATCACCTATTCGCTTTTCAAGTTCGGAGCTCATAAAGAGCGCGCCGAAGCTGCAAAATCTGAATTATTGGCCGCTAATTTTCAATATAATAGGGCCCTCCAAACGTTGGCATTTTCGGTGCAAATTGCCTATTTTCACATGGATTCTGCCAAGGAAACTCTGGCAGCAAATCAATTAAGTCTCGATGATGCAAGGGCTTCCCTCGAATGTGCCGAACGAAGATATAATGCCGGCCTGGCCAATGTCCATGATTTCCTCAAAGCAAAGGCAAATCTCAGCCAAGCCCTATTCCAATTAGAGCACTCCTCGGCAGAAATGGAAACCACCCGGGCAGAATTGGCCCGAACCCTGGGCCTCCAGGTATCACCCAAGATAGATATTATCAGCCCAAACACCGGCAATGACATCGATAACACACTGCTGGATCAAATTGATTACATAACCACCAAAGCTCTGGAATCCCACCCAGACATCCTGGCAGCCAAGGCCCGGGTCGACGGAGCCACCCATGCCAGTAAATCGGCCAAACGCAACACCTTACCGGAACTCATCGCTGGATTTACCGGCTCTATAAACAAGGTCAGGCACTATGACAGTAACTACCCCAAATATAGTGCCTACATCGGCCTCCAATGGGAACTGTTTGATGGCTTCTCAAACCTGAACAATATCCTGGAATCCAGGGCGAAAACTCTGGCCGCAAAGCATGAATTGCAAGCCACCAAACTCGATGCTGCCACAAATATCTGGGTTCAATATCACAAGTTTAAATCCTCCTGCCGTCAGTTAAAAGCCGCTAAAGAATACGAGAAATCTTCCAAGGAAGCCTTTGATTCAGCACAACTTGCCTATACCAATGGTCTGGCCTCATTTACTGACCTGATAACAGCCCAGCAGACTCTGGCTTTGGCCAGGCAAAAATCAGTGGCCTCAAAAAATAATTTGGCAATCAATCTAGCTGCATTAGCCTATGCCACCGGCGATATAACAACAATCAGATAAAATTTTAATAATATGAAAATAAAATCAAGTAAGAACCCACTGATGGTTTTATTCCTAGTGTCGATGTTTTTTTATGGATGTAGTTCCAAGAAAAATTCCAATGCCACCAGCAGTAGACCTCCGGTTCCGGTATCTGTGGCAACGGCCGAAGCCAGAGATATCCCACTAGCCATAGGCAGCATAGGAAAGTGCATTTCTCGACAATCCATCGACATCGTAGCCCAGATATCCGGCGAGATAAAAGAAATTCATATGGCCCAGGGCGAATTTGTAAATGAGGGAGACATGCTATACACAATAGACCCAAGAAAATACGAAGCAACCCTGGCACGGCTGGAAGCGGAATTCACCAAAGCCGAGGCCCAACTCAAGTTAGATGAACTCCAACTCACCAGATCTAAGGCACTTGTGCCCGATAATTACATATCTCAACAACAATTCGAGACCTATGAAACAAAGGTTCTTCAGGATAGGGCAACCCTAGGACAGATAGAGGCCCAAATCACTCAGGCCAAAGTAGATCTCGAACATTGCCATATAACATCGCCAATAAATGGAATAATTGGAAAATATTTTGTGGACAATGGAAATGTGGTCGGAACTACGCCCCGTACCGTACTGGCAAATATTCAAAATGTCTGGTATCTATATGTGGATTTTTCCATATCCGAAAATCATTTATACGACCTGAAAGAGTATTTTGCCAAAGAAAATTGTCTAAAGGTGGAAGTGACAAATATTTCTAATCCGGAGGTAACGGCCATCGGAAAACTGAAATTCATCAATAATTCCATCGACTCGTCCAGTGGCACAATCCATCTACGGGCCACTTTGAAAAACATAGATATCAAATTTTGGCCAGGTCAATCTGTTTTTGTAAAACTCACACTGACAACACTCAAGGATGCAATCACCGTACCAACCGAAGCCATAAAAGTCCATGGTAACAATAAATACTATGTGTTCGTCGCCAAGCCAGACAATACGGCCGAGCTTCGGCCAATTTCCATCGGAGAAAATTTCGATAATTACACCATGGTTAAAGATGGTCTTGCCCTGGGCGAAACCGTAATATTGAAAGGCAATATAATGCTCGGCAATGGATCGCAGATAATTGTGATGCAACAAGATAAACAACACTAACCCCCGGAGTAATTCATAGATGAAAAGCATATCTGAGCCATTTATCAAACGCCCTGTAATGACCGTTCTTCTGGCGCTATCCTGCGCACTGGCAGGACTATACAGCTACTTTTCGCTGCCGGTCAGCGATCTGCCGAACGTGGATTATCCGGTCATAACAGTAAGGGCCTTTTTCCCGGGCATGGAACCATCCATGATGGCTGCCAATGTGGCCTCTCCATTGGAGAAGGAATTCATGCAAATATCTGGCTTGGAGTTAGTTACATCCCAAAGCACCCAGGGATCTACCACCATTACAGTGCAATTCGCTCTAAATAAAAACATCGATGCTGCAGCCACGGACATCCAATCGGCCATATCCCGAGCCGTCGGTTCACTCCCTCCTGATCTACCAACGCCACCCATGTTCGAAAAATCCGATCCCAATAGCACCCCAATACATTTTATGGCGCTGACGAGTAACGTGCTCTCGAAGGGCGAACTCTATGATTTTGCATCTAACGAGATAGCGAACAAAATAAGTATGCTGCAGGGGGTTTCAAAATGCCAGGTCTACGGCGTTTCCCGGGCGGTGCGAATAGAAATCGACAGCAATAGTCTGTTCAACAAAGGGCTCACCATGTCCGATGTGGTCAGCGCAGTGCAAAGACACACCGCATCTCTGGCCGCCGGCACATTGAACGGATCCACAAATTCTTTGGTGATAAAACCCCTTGGGCAATTGGATAAGGCCATACAGTACAATGACATAATCATCGACCACCGGAATGGCTCTCCCATCTATCTAAAGGATATCGGTGAAGCTGTAGATGGCCTGGCTTCCAATGACACCAGGTTGGTATTCTGGCGGGCTGACAGCACCAAAGAGGACTCCGCTGTAATGATCGCCACCACCCGGGCCGCTGGCTCCAATACCATAGAAGTTGCAAAATCCATAGAGAAATTGATCCCAACCATTCAATCTCAGCTGCCGAAATCCATGAATTTGATACCGTCCTATGACCGGTCGGTGCGCATCATCGAATCCATAAACGATGTAAAAGAAACCATAATCATCGCATTTATCCTGGTAATATTGGTAATATTCATATTCCTTGGCCGATTCACCGAAACAATCATCCCAACAGTAGCCCTGCCACTATCGCTTTTTATGACCTTCATAGTAATGAAGCTATTGAACTACAGCATCGATAATCTGTCGCTATTGGCCATGACCCTGGCCATAGGCTTCCTGGTGGACGACGCCATCGTGTTCCTGGAAAACATGGTTCGGCGCATGGAGGTCTTTGGAGAAAAACCCACGGAGGCAGCCATAAATAGTGGCCAGGAAGTGAGCTTCACCATATTGGCCATGACCATGTCATTGATTGCCGTATTCATCCCGATGGTATTTATGGGTGGACAGCTGGGAAGAGTTTTCCGAGAATTCTCGATCACCATAGTGGTGGCCATATTTTCCTCCGGCATCGTCTCTCTGACGGTGACACCCATGATGTGCGCCAGGATGCTAAAATCCATCCACGGCAAAGAAAAAACCTATCTGGAAAATTTAGCCAAAAAATTTGAAAATTTCATACTGCTCTACTATGGTAAATCACTCAACTGGGCCCTGAAACGGCGCTATCTATCAGCCATCGCCTGGCTCGTATGCATATTTTTATTATACCTGAGCTTTTCGGCCCTTCCGAGGACATTTCTCCCGGCAGGTGACAGCGGCGTTCTTCGTGGCGTATTTTTAACCAAGGAGGGCACATCACCGAAACAAATGCATAGATACCAGGATCAAATCAGCCAGGTCCTAGAAAACAACCCAAACCTCAATCAGTATATCTGCCTATCCTGCCTAACCGGTATGCTGCCGAGCAATCAGGGAATGTTGATAGCCTTTCTAAAGGATGGTAATCGTCCCAAAATCCAGGACATCGCCGCCCAGCTATCCAAGGAACTATTCCTAATTCCCGGAGCTTTAACATTTCTTCAACCGATGCCAAATCTACAGATAAATACCGGCGCAATGAGTACAAATCAAGGTAAATACGCCTTTATCATGACCTGCCAAAATCCCGAAGAACTGGCCGTACCCATGCAGAGATTGATGATGGAGATGATGAAACACCCTGGATTTTCCAGTGTATCATCGGATCTGTTCCTTAGTAACCCGGAACTTAATATTGAAATCCTCCGGGAACAAGCATCCATGTATGGCATCACCACGGCCCAAATCGAAGATACTTTTAAACAATCGTTTTCGGAAAATCGCTCCTATATCATAAAGACACCCATTCAGCAATACAATGTGATTGTGGCAGCAAAGGAATCTCAAAGAGCTGATAAATCCAATGTCAAAGACCTGTTTTTTCGGTCCAAAGATGGCCAGATGACACCCTTTGATTCGGTGGCCAGAATGAATGAAACCCTCGGCCCGATTTCGGTAAACCATATCAATAACTTCCCATCGGTCACCATATTTTTCAATCTGCATGATTGGTTCCCGGTTGGTAAAGCCACCGAATTCATAACATCAAAAGCAAAAGAAATACTTCCTCAGCAAGTACTTGGATCATTCCAAGGGGAAGCTGCCACATTTAAAGAAACCACCCAATCGGTCATAAACCTGTTGATCGTAGCCGTATTTGTACTCTACGTGATACTAGGGATCCTCTACGAGAGCTATATCCATCCGCTCACCGTACTTTCGGCACTGCCCATTGCCATGCTAGGTGGCCTGGCAACACTGCTGTTCGGCGGCTACGAGCTATCTCTTTATGGCTTCATCGGCCTGTTTATGTTGCTTGGCATAGTTGGGAAAAACGGCATCATGATGGTGGACTTTGCCATAGCGCGACAAAAAGAAGGCCTTTCGCCAACGGAAGCCGTCCATCGGGCAAGTATGGAACGCTTCAGGCCAATCATAATGACCACTCTAGCCGCTCTTATGGGAATGATCCCCATAGCCGCAGGTTTGGGTGCCGACGGAGTATCCAGAATGCCCCTTGGCCTGGCGGTGGTTGGTGGTCTCATATTTTCCCAAGTAGTTACGCTGTATATGGTTCCAGCGCTTTACCTGTGCTTCGAAGACCTCCAGACCAAGGTACTCGATCGGATTCCGTTCTTTACCCGGGAGATATAGGGATTAGGCCAAAACGCTCTATTATTTCCGTCCCTAACCTATGATAGGCCTTGGCCCCACTGCTCATCTCATCGTATTCAAATATGGATTGGCCAAACCCCACGGCTTCGCTAAGTCTACTGGATCGGGGAATGACTGTTTCAAAGACTAAGTTCTTGAATTGCACCTTGATATCTTCTAGAATTTTTGCGGATAAATCGGTCTTAACATCGAACATGGTCATTATTATACCCCCAATCTCTAGGGTTTTGTTTAGATCTCTGACCTTGAGGGACTCCACAGCCTGGGATATCTGGGACATGACTTCTACGGCGGTGTATTCACTGCGCAGCGTCACCAATAGCCTATCCGCAGCTCCAATGACATCAATGGCGAAAGACTCACCCACCGGTG
>JAIRXD010000065.1 GCA_031268545.1 Puniceicoccales bacterium
GACAATCTTTTAATCAAATATCAAAATGCATCTATTATGGGAATCCAGAGACAATCCAGGAAGATTCATAACCTTTCCCAGCCCATGCAATAGTACATCAACTTCTACCTTATACTCCATCGAATTTCGGACATTACTGCTAGAGTTAAATTTATCGACGACAAATAATTAAGCAAGCATTTTATTGCCCAGCCATTACATATTTTAACCTAGAAATGATACAAAATACAATAAATCGAAAAACATATTTCTATTTTGTCTTGCTATTCATTTTCATAAAACTAATTGTGATAATGATGTGGTCTAATATCAACAGGATTTAGACGTATCAGATAATTTATATTTTGACCATAGATGTCGGATTTTAGAAGAAGTAAAAGTAATGACCTAGGCCAGGTGGGCTTTGTCGGAGGTGATTTTGATAACAATGGAATGTTATTAGAAGATAATTCGAAAGATAATGATAAACCTGCCCATAATTCGCTTAGGAGAGGAAGAGTGTCCAGGAGTGCTGGAACGAAGGGTTGTGGGACCATGGCATCGGCAGATGATTTTATTGTGAATGATACCTCTAAGGTTATGTTAGACGCCATATCCACAAAACTTAATAATGGATCCTTTAGGTATAAACAGCCATCGATGGCAAAGAAATCCACAACGGTGCACGATGCAGTTGATGATGTTCCGTACCAAACACCTAGCACCTGTACTGCCAGTCGCAGTCATGAAAAGCACAATTCCTGCCTAGGCAATGAAGTCGATGGTAAATCCTGCAGGAATGAGCGAAAATTTGAACGCGATGGCGGTTCCTGTCCCAGGACCAGTGAAAAAAAGGCATGTAAAAATATTTCCGAGGGAAATGTTTCCAAGGATAAAAAATGTGCCTGTTCTTCATTTATTTCAAAGGTCATGGCTTTTTTTGGATTTTCTTCTGACAAGAAAAAGACCTGCTGCAATCCCAGTAAAGCTCCTGAAAAAAAACACAACAATCGTGGCAAAGGACGCAGTCCCGGCAATAGAAAAGGCAACAGGGCAAATTCAGATTTTAAAACCAAAGAAGAAGGCTGATTTCATGGATACTGTAAAAATTTCCGGGGGGGGAACTTTTGCATGGGTCTGTAGATATAAGTGGTTCAAAGAATGCCTGCCTTCCGGTATTGGCAGCGTGTTTATTAACGGCTGAAACTTGTATCATTAGAAACATACCGGCACTGAGCGATATTTTTTCCATGATCGATCTCATGAAGGATTTGGGGGTTACAGTGGAAACAATTTCCAACAAATCCATTAGGGTGCAGGCTAGAAATCCCAGATCGGTGGTGGATTCCACCCATGTAAATAGAATTCGTGCCTCGGTATGTCTTATGGGCTCACTGCTTGGTAGAACCGGCGAAGTTGCCATACCTATGCCCGGCGGATGTGTCATAGGGGCAAGACCCATAGATCTTCATCTCCGGGGCTTTCAGATGCTGGGAGCAAACGTATCCACCTTTGACAGTAATATCTATCTGTCCGCAAAAACCTTAATAGGCAATAAGATATGTATGTCAGGTAAATGCGGTCCGACGGTAACTGGCACAGCAAATCTGCTGATGGCCTCGGTATTTGCCCAGGGAAAAACTGTAATTTGCGGTGCGGCCTGCGAACCTGAAATAGTGAGTTTATGCAATTTTTTGACAATGATGGGGGCCAAAATAGACGGTATCGGCACATCAACTCTGACCATTCTTGGCGTAGAGAAGTTGCATGGTTGCGAATTTACCATAAGCCACGATAGAATAGAAGCCGGCACATTTCTAATTCTTGGTCTAGCCTGTGCTAAAGAATTGGTTGTAAACGGTATAAGCAATTCCGAGTCGCTAATAAACCCCCTGCTGGAAGCCGGCGCTGATATGAAAATTGAAACCGATAAAGCCACCATCAAAAAAACAGAAAATCTACGCTGCATGCATATCATTACATCGCCATTTCCTGGCTTTCCAACGGATCTTCATGCCCAGATATCTGTGCTCATGACCCAGATCAACGGCGTAAGCATTCTGGAAGAAAAAATATATCCAGAAAGATTTGGCCATGTGCCAGAACTGGTGAAAATGAAAGCAAATATCCAGTTAAATGGCCATTCGGAAATAGTTAATGGTCGCTGTGATTTGCATGGCAGTGAACTGGCCGCCACGGATCTTCGGGCCGGAGCAGCACTATATATAGCTGGCTTGCTGGCCAAAGGTGAGACCACGGTGACAAACACCCATTACGTGGCTCGAGGTTATGACCATTTTAACGAAAAGCTAAGGGCCATAGGGGCTGATATACACGAAGTTTAGATATTTCGTAAAAGTGAATTTTCGTTGGCATAAATGCAACGTCTAAGCCAGTATTTGCCATTTTCATTCAATGCATCCAAAGATTCCGACGAATTATATCTACCAGAAATCGAAGAAATCAGGTCATTGATAGCATTTTGGTCATTGATGGATTGGTAGACAAATCTCTGAAATGCAGCTATTTCTATGCGAAGATTCTCATCCATAGGCTGGGTTGAGACCAGGCGCGTCAGGATATGAGAAGCCTGATCGACGAGCTCACGCCTCTTAACCGACTGAATGAACATGCACTTGGCCTTCAAAAATAGTAGGTAATTATAGAACGGGCCTTCGCTTATTTTTTCCAGCAGTGATTCGTATAATAGCTGGGCTCCGGGAAAATCATTGCGCAACCGCAGTATGGTCCCCTGGGCCAATCTGGCGAAATATTTTAGATCCGAAATGGTTTCACTTTTGGCAATATCTTCCAGCGTAGCCATGGAGCAATCATAATCCTGTAGGTCATTTTCGATATCATATTGCACCGAAAAATACAACGCCAACTTTGCATCATAGGATAACTTGTTCTTAGCGAAGGAGATCAATATATCACCTGCTTTTTTATAGTCACCCAACTTGGCTATGTACTCAGCTTCGTAAAAAAATGAATTATCAGCACAGAGACTAGAGCTATAGTTGGATCTCAATCTATTAAATCTGTATAGAGCCGAATCATACATGCCGTAGCACAGGTCTATTTTTCCTGCCAGTAATAATGTGGAGGCAAACAAGTTATGCATTTCCATACTGCTTATGCTCAAGCTATCGTACCTCAAAATGTCTTCCAAAATCTGCCTGGCCGTGCCGAAATCACCCAGCCTGTAGAAAATATAGGCCTCCACGTACAAGAACTTCAGTTTTAACTGGGTACCAAGCGTCGGCAGCGGGCGCAACAATATTGTCCTAATTCGGTTCAGTGCCTCGGCCATTTTAGCTCCCCAGACCATGGAACAGACCAAATTCCACTCGGATTTCCAGTAGCCATGGGAGCCGACAATATTCGGAGCCTGCTTCACCGATTCCATCAGTGCTATCACCGCTTCGGAGGAGTTACTTCTTAGCATCGAATTGATCTGACGAAACAGCAATTCATCCTTTGGTAAATTGTCCGCTTTTTCAAATAATTGGGCATAGAGGTTGGTCGCCATCTCATTGTCGCCGTTAAGGTAATATGCATCGGCAATCCGAAGAGTATGCCTATCTTTTTCCTTCTGAGTATCGGACAAATCCACCAATTTTGACAGACATTCAACCACCGTTCGTATTTTTCTAGGTGATTCGCGATAGGCACTAAAGGCTAACCATTCCAAGGATTGTTTTCTGGTTTCAACGCTGCCTATTTTGTCCGCCAATGCTTTAAAAAAATCCTGTGCTTTGAGAATATTCGATTCAAGTTCTTTGTATCCAACAAATTGTTGCACTATACAGAAACAAACAAGAAACAATAACATAGGCTAGTCCACGCTTCAATAAATATTCTCAGGCCAGCAACATAAATTATTTTTTCATCATTTCAGGACAAATTTTGGCTCGGATATCTTTTCAACCACGTCGCTGGTAATGGTCACAGCTTTGACATCGTTCCTGGACGGCAAATCATACATCAGACTAACCATAAAGCCTTCCAAAATTGACCTCAGTCCTCGGGCTCCGGTCTTTAACTTACAGGCCTCTTTGGCGATGGAGATCACAGCATCGCCATCGACGATTAATTTCACTCCATCCATTGCAAACAATTTTTCATATTGCTTGACCATGGCATTTTTTATATCCAGCAACACATGGACCAGATCATCCTCGGACAATTCATCCAAAACCGACAAGACCGGCAAGCGACCAATGAATTCAGGTATCAAGCCATAGCGCACCAGATCTTCAGATCTAACCTTTCTCAAAACGGCATCGTCACTCTTGGCATCGCCACCCATAGCTTCGCCGGCACCAAATCCGAGTATCTTTTTGCCAACACGTTCACTGACAATCTTATCCAGGCCAGTGAATGCCCCTCCACAGATGAACAAAATATTGCCGGTATTCACCTGGAGATACTCCTGCTCGGGGTGTTTGCGACCACCTTTAGGCGGCACATTGCAGATGGTACCTTCCAGCATTTTCAACAAAGCCTGCTGTACACCTTCGCCG
>JAIRXD010000004.1 GCA_031268545.1 Puniceicoccales bacterium
GTCGAAAAGTTGCAATCGGAACGCATTCGGCTAAAATTTTTCATGACAGGTCAGATATTGTGCTTTAAGGCTTTCTGGAGCGATAGTCTATCTCCGGTACTATCGGATAAAAATTTTACCGGAGATTCGGCCTCCAGCGGGAAAAAGTCCGCACTGATCAAACTAGTCCACACCGCAAGGAAATTTGGGTTCATATTTTCCAAAAAAACCGGAGAATATCGACTATATAATCTGTCCCAGGCCATCGATTTTTGCAAATCAACCATGGTAAAACTCACCACATCATTTGACCTGGAGATAGACGACAATGTGAAGATATTGGCCAATGGTCTAAAATATCTAACCCCAGTTATAAAAACCGCCATGAATGGGAATTCGATCAATTTCAGTTTTGATGTTCTTGATGGAACCACTGAAATCGACACCAAGGCCAGACAGATGGTACTGTATTCCAATGGCCATACGATTTTTATCCCAGGAATTGGTGCCACAAAGCTGGATAAAAAGACTGTCGATGTCATCAAAGAACAAGTGCATCTCGCCTGTAAATTCGACGGTGAGCTTCCACGGTATATGATCTATTCGATATTTGCTGATTCGGACATCGCAGTTGCAAAGGATGAAAAACTTCTGGCCTGGCAAAAATCCTTCGAAACCAAGCCAAAGACATCCATAGCTATGCCAGAATTTTTGAGACAATATCAAAGGGAAGGCGTTGCCTGGATGGCCCATCTATTGAAGCATGGATTCCATGGATTACTGGCCGACGATATGGGTCTTGGGAAAACCATTCAGGTGCTCACATTGATATCAAAGCACGCCAACACAAAATGCTCTGTGGTGATATGTCCGGCCAGTGTGGTTCCGGTCTGGAAACATGAGGCGGAAAAATTTTTCCCAGAATTGACCGTAAAAATATTTTCATCCATGGATAAAAGCATCGATAACTGCAATCTGATCATCACAAGCTATACCCAATTGCGTAAAAACAAAGCAATTTTTTCCAGTAAAAAATTTCAGCTGACAATCCTCGACGAAGCCCAGTGTATAAAAAACCCATCCACCAAGGTGTTCGGAGCCTGCCTGGCGATAAATTCGGATTGGCGATTAGCTCTTAGCGGAACGCCTATCGAAAATAATATCCAGGATCTATGGAGTATTTTCAGATTTCTTATGCCTGGTATGCTCCAGGATCAGGCAAAATTCATCGAGTTCTCCAAAAGCGATAGGGCTGCCGAAAAAATCAAAAAACAGATTGGTCCATTCATGCTACGGCGTACGAAAGAGTCTGTGGCAGAAGAGCTTCCAGAAAAAATTGAAATTGATCTTCCCTGTACACTCACAACGCGCCAGCGTAATCTCTATGAGGCCATACTGGAAAAAGCCATAAAAAAATATGACATCGATGGAGACCAACAGGATATAAAAAGACACAAGTTTGGCATATTGGCCGTCCTGACAAAATTAAGGCAGATTGCCTGCGATCCTGGGATACTTCCGGGCATAGAGGCAGGTTTCGATGAAAGCTGTAAATTGGAATCGCTGAACCAAAAGCTTGTTGAAATATTGGGTAATGGTAAAAAAATTGTAATATTTAGTCAATTTGTGACTTTCCTAAAAAGAATACGCTCGTTCATAAAATCCGAATATGAAGGGATTAGAATTTTTGAAATAACCGGCTCAACCAAAAAGAGGGATGAGGTCGTAAAGGAGTTTCAGGAATTTGAAGGGCCTTGTTTGATTTTGATAAGCCTAAAAGCCGGCGGCACCGGAATAACCTTGACCGCGGCAGAATATGTATTCCTCATGGATCCTTGGTGGAATCCAGCCGTGGAACGCCAGGCCATGGATCGAGTCCATAGAATTGGCCAAGATAAAAAAGTTACTGTGTACAGACTGATATCTGACAATACCATCGAATCTAAAATTCAGGTACTTCAGCAGAATAAAAATCTACTTTTTGGCGACATAATAGACTCACTTAAAACCCAGCAAAGCGGAGGTTCATTTTTCATAAAGCATGTCAAAGAGCTGTTGGAAGCTCCTCGCAATTAGCCTATGGATCAAATTTACTCTATGAGTGATATATGCAACTCCCGCAACTGCTTATCACTGGCTGTCGATGGACTTTGGGCCATGAGATCCTGGCCTTTTTGGGTTTTGGGGAATGCGATCACATCTCTTATGCTGTCGGTTCCACAAACTATTGCACTCAATCGATCCAAACCCACAGCAATTCCACCGTGGGGAGGTGCGCCGAACCTAAAGGCCCTCAACATGTAGCCGAACCTTTCATTGATGACATCCTCTGGCAATGCCAACACATCCTTCATGATCATCTCCTGAAGATTTGCGTCATGAATCCTTATACTTCCGCCACCGATCTCAAAACCGTTGAGTACTATATCGTAATGCTGACCACGAACCTTCCGGGGATCGGTTTTCAATAAATCGATATCATCGATTACTGGTGATGTAAATGGATGATGGGTAGCAATATATCGACCACTATCCTGATCATAGGATATCAGCGGAAAATCCACAATCCATAAAAAATCAAACCTATTTTTGGGAATGTCCAGTTTCCCTCTACTTATCAACAGTTTCGCCACTTCTAACCTTATTCGACCAAGTATATTACAGCATTTCATCCACTCATTTGCTGCAAAAAATATAATATCACCATCTTCGATATTTAGTCTCGAAGCTAATTCATCTATCTCATTCTTAGAAAGGAACTTAAGTATAGGCGATTTCCATTCACCGTTCTCACTCTTGATAAAAGCAAGACCTTTAGCACCGAGGGCTCTTGCCACATCTTCCAGCGCCTTCATTTCGCCCTGGGATATATCTGCCAGGCCTTTCGCGTTAATTGCCTTCACTGAGCCACCGGATTGCACACAGGAACTAAATACTTTAAACTCAGATACTTCGAACAATTTTGACAGATCCGTCAGCCGGATATCGAACCTGGTATCCGGTTTGTCACAGCCATAATCATTCATGGCATCGACAAATGGCATACGCCTAAATGGAATATCAATATTTAAGCCCAGGGCTTCGGAGAAAGCGGCCCTCATCATACCCTCTATGAGATTATATATATCTTCACATTCGATGAACGACATCTCCAAATCCACCTGGGTAAATTCCTGCTGCCTATCGGCACGTAAGTCCTCGTCCCTGAAACACCTAGCCAGCGAATAGTACCTCTCCACACCGGCCACCATCAGCATCTGTTTGTATTGCTGGGGCGACTGGCTGAGGGCATAAAACATGCCTGGATTGACACGGCTTGGAACCAAAAATTCTCTGGCACCTTCCGGTGTGGTTTTGAATAGACAGGGCGTTTCTACTTCAACAAACTCATTGGCGTCTAGATAGTTACGAATCGCTTTTGAAATTCTGTGCCTGGTTTTCAAATTATTTATATTTTTCCGGCGGCGTAAATCCAGGTACCGGTAGGCAAAACGAATATCCTCGCTGACCCTGTCCGCCCTATCGTCCAATGGGAATGGCAAAGTATCGGAAATATTATGCACAACCACTTCGCTGGCAATAACTTCTATTTCACCGGTTTGAATTTCATCATTTATTGTTTCTCCTGGCCTGGCTGAAATCTTGCCAATAACTTCTATTACCGACTCATCTTTGAGCGAATGCAACAGGCCTTCAAGGTTGTTATTCTGCGGATCGATCATAATTTGGGTAATACCTTCACGATCTCTAAGATCCACGAAGCCAAGGCCTCCGTGATCGCGGACCGATTGTACCCAGCCTATTAACCTTACCGTTTCGCCGATGTTACTTCTATTAAGTTGATTGCAATGATGTGTCCTTTTCATTCGGTTCCAATGAGCTGATTTTTTATGAAAATTTCAAGCACATTTTCCTTAAACCTGGGCCTGTGAACTACAATGCATTGTTACTAAATAATTTACAAATTTCCAACTCATCTAGTACTTTTATATGGCCAGGCTTCAAATTTTTCAGCTTAAGCTTTCCGATCTGCACGCGTTTTAGTCGATGAACCAGATAGCCGCAGGCTGCAAACATTCGCCTTATTTCTCGCTTTTTTCCTTGGTTTAGATGAACTTCTACCGAACTAGAGTTAGGATCATTGGTTTCTATCAATCGAACTTTTTCAACGATAAGAGTTTCTCCATCGTCAACTATTCCATTCAACATCAATGGGATATTTTTTGGATCGAATCGTGCTCTCAGGGTAACAATATAAATTTTTGTGATATCGGAACGTGGATGGGTTAGACTGTTAGAAAAATCCCCGTCATTGGTCAGAATCAGCATACCCTGGCTGTCCTTATCCAATCTACCGCAAGACATAAGTTTCTCATTTGCATACTCTTTTGGCAGTATATCGAAAATCGTTGCACCTGGATGGAATACATCGCGATTG
>JAIRXD010000014.1 GCA_031268545.1 Puniceicoccales bacterium
GGCCTTCTCTGACGGCTACCTTTATACCATCTACGAAAATCTGAGCATTTATTTTACATTTTTTTAAAAATAACAACCTTTCAACGAACACAGCTATGGCTATTACACCAACAATAACCAACAATAACATTAATCCATCGCCAAAAAAAAGAAAATTTGATGAAAAAATTTTCATAAGAACTTGTTAGATGATAAACGAATTTCGTCCATTGATACAACTGTTTTCGTTCAAGTGATCTTGACAACTGTCAATCTAAATGTGATAGTTAAATAACTATGGTTGTTAGACTTACAAAACATATAACCAAATCTTCCGTGGTTATTTTCTTTGCCATTTTTTTATGTTTTACCCTTGGATATATTTTAAAAATCCCACCGGTAAAACTAGGCATAGATGTGCTTAGGGAGAAAAATTTTGATATCCTCCAAGGAAAACGAGTTGGTGTTCTTACCCACTATGCGGCGGTGGATGCATCCGGAAGGACCACCTTTTCAATTCTAAGGGAAGCTCTTGGTGAAAATTTAGTTGCCATATTTGCTCCGGAACACGGATTGCATGGCGATTGTTTAGATGGCAAATCATTTGATAGTACCAAAGAGGAAAATGTACATATATACGCAATGTATGGCCTTAATGGAAAACCAAAACCAGAATGGCTAGATGGCCTGGATGTTGTGGTAATAGACCTACGGGACATTGGCATTAGATACTATACCTATTGGTCATCGATGATATATATGCTTGTGGCCTGTGCAGAAAAAGGTACCAAAGTTGTCGTTTTGGATAGACCCAATCCACTTGGTGGTAAATATGTGGGTGGTCCAAGTATAGATCCGGAATGGTGCTCATTTCTTGGGCCAATCGCAGAAATGCCCATGTTCCATGGCATGACCATTGGCGAAATCGCAAACTATATATGTGGCACTGGCATTGGCATAAAAGCGAAGGATAATATTTTTAGGACTTCGTTAAAAATTTCTTCCGGTGTGGTATCAAGGACAGATATAGGGTTAGTAACTCCTCCGGGTGTATTGGCGAAATTGGATCTACATGTGGTTAAAATGGAGGGATGGAAACGGGATATGATTTGGCCAGAAACCGGATTAGAATGGACCGAAACATCGCCAAGAATTAAACTTTGGAGAGATCTTTGTGATTATACTATTACGGCTCCACTATGTTCCATTACCGGCAATGGTGGATTTGGAATAAAATTTAAAATTGACAACAACAATAATAGGCATTTTGGAAATATACACTTCCGAAAAACCAAGAGAAGACATACCGAGACCTACGATAGTATGATTGAAAAAATGAAACAAATAGATTTGGATTCACTGGCTGGATGTTCGACTAAAATGATACAAATTGACGGCAGATGGTATCTATCGATAAATGTGGTCGATCTAAAGAAAACTGTTCCGGCGCTATTTGGTTTAACGGTTACGTCCTTGATGCAAAAGTGGTCTGATTGGGAGCAGATAAATGAAAACGATGAACCACTTACTTTGATGATAAAAAAACACATTGGCGATAGAGAATTTATAGATGCATTGTTTAGAAATAAAGAAATCAACGTAAAATACTTCCGAAATAAATGGGCAAGACAGGCCAAGGCATTTGTAAAAAATACATCACCATATTATCTATACAAATAATGATCCCAAAGTATTGCCATTAAGCAAAATATTTATGCTATGGTAAAAGCGATGGATTCATTTAATATCATAGCGTCTTCTATTTTCTTAGGTGCAATTATTCATACGTTTTTTACACCAAAATTCACGAAATATGCCAGGGGATTTGAAGCAACCGGAAACCATTTTACTGCCCGGGTATTTGAAATTTGCGGTGAAGTTGAACTGGTTTTTTTTCTTTGGTTGCTACCATTGGCCACGGTGATCTGTTTGACCAAGGGATGGCAGGAAGTTGTTGTGTACTTTGGGTCGAAGGTGGACTATACCGAAGCTGTATTTGTAATTGCCATAATGTCCATCGCTGGAACCAAACCGGTCATCGAATTAGCTAAATCAATCCTTGGAAAAATCGCCCACAGAGGAGGGAATTCACCCCTTGCTTGGTGGCTATCCATACTGATCCTGGCACCTCTGTTTGGATCATTTATCACCGAACCGGCAGCCATGACCATTGCAGCAATTTTGCTATCGAAGCAGTTTTACGACCTTAATCCAAAGGATAATCTCAGATACGCAACCATGGCTCTACTATTCGTAAATGTTTCCGTAGGTGGAACTTTAACCAATTTCGCAGCACCACCGATTCTGATGGTCGCCCACAAATGGCATTGGAGTTCATCCCATGTTTTTTTCAATTTTGGAATAAAAACTATCCTGGGAATTACTATGGCAAGTTCTGTGTATGCCCTATTATTTAGAAAAGAATTCCGTAGGCTTTGTGGAGTTCAAGTAAATATTCAGGATAATAAATCTCCAAAAATTCCTCCATTTATCACAACCATTCATGTTTTATTCCTGGGTTTATGCATTGCCACTGCCCATAGTATAGCCCCACTGATCGGTGTTCTTTTATTTTTTATTGGATTTTTACAAATAACTCGGGAATATCAGTATCCATTTGAGCTAAAGCATTCGCTGTTGGTTGGAATTTTTCTGGCTGGATTGGTAAGCCATGGCAATTTACAAAAATGGTGGATCGAACCATTGCTGGGAAATTTAAACCAACTGCAGCTATTTCTTGGTGCGACTATGCTGACTGCTTTTAACGATAACGCGGCCATAACCTATCTATCGTCGCTTGTGCCAAAGTTTTCCACCGATGTGGCATTGCAGAAGGCGGTGGTTGCTGGAGCGGTAACCGGCGGAGGGTTGACAGTGATAGCCAATGCACCGAACCCGGCTGGCCAATCGATTTTGGGGAAATATTTTAACCATGAGATTGCACCGACGAGACTCTTTGCCTGGGCCATCATTCCAACCTTAATAGTTGGACTATTTCTGTATTTTAAGAAAACTAATTTCTAGTAGATATAATATATATTATACGAAATTAAAATATAATTAAATCAAACGCCATTTTCTTGCAATATTTCCTAAAAAAATTAGAATATTTCGATATGGTTGTGCCTGGGAAAACTTTACGTCTATTAATTATATGTTCATTTACTTTCCTCCTCCCCATTGCCGCCAAGGGTGGTTGGGGCTTTTTGGACATTTTTAAAAATGCCATGGATATAATCGAACATTTCGATAAAAATTGTCAGATTGATTGTACCATACAAAACGGACAAGGCACACTAACAAACCAGCAGTTACCATATGGCCTCACAGCTGCTGAAATTAAAAGCGTATTCGAGGGAAGCCTTGAGCTTTCCATCTTGAGCGATCCGAACAATAATAAAGTACTATATTATAAAATGCTATATCTTCTCAGATGTACAATCCAGCCCAAGAGAGAGAATAAGAGATATTTTCTATTGGAATGGGCTGCAAACGGTAGAAATAATATTAAATTTGAATCTATGCTAGATACCATATATTATAGTCATTATGATTATGGTAACTATAAAAAAGATACTTATAGTATATACCATACTATAATTCAATTGACGATAAATCAACTGCTCTTCCTCTGGTATACCGGAGATGAAAAAAAACTAAAGCAGAATTCTATGCAATTAATTATGTATCAGATCATTTGCTTTACAAGTAGCCCTCATTATAATTATAATGACTTTACCCATCAAATTCCGCCTGAGGAACCATCTACAAACGGACAATGGACAATTAATCCTATGGCTGAAAAATGGCAATTTCCGCTTCCAAAGCCATATCTTACCATAGATGCTAATGATAAAAATCTTACTTATGATGAAAAATGTTGGAAGGCCTACTTTAGATGGCTATTGTGTAGCTGCCAACCAAAAGTAGATTCAGATTATAAAAAGATAGATCCAACTTATAATACAGATACTAATTTAAAGTCTCATGTTTCTGAAGATTTTATAAACTCTATTAAAATTGTCTTAAATACTATAGCACCCGCGTGGCTAATAATTCTTTTCCGACAGGACTCAACGCCACCGCCAACGCCGGGCCCATCGGTAAAGCCAAAGCCATCATACACATCGACAACGTCAAAGTCATCATACACAAAGCCACCGTCATCGGGCTCATCGACAAAGTCAACCTCATCGGGCTCGGGCTCATCGGCAAAGCCAGCCACGCCGTCATCGAGCACAACGGCAACATCGAATATAATC
>JAIRXD010000013.1 GCA_031268545.1 Puniceicoccales bacterium
CTAATTGTGCCCAAAACGGCAGCCCTCCGGTCCTCCAAATGCTCCAGGAGATATGTAATGGAAGTCTTTCCATTGGTACCAGTTACGCAATACATATAGAGGTTTTCATCCGGGGCCCGAAAAAATCTCTTCGCCACAATGGCCAACACCATCCTCACATCATCAACCACTATGAACGTAACGCCATCTATCTGGGGCTGAAGATGTTCTGTCACAATTACAGTACAACCACGCCCCAGCACATCGGCAATAAATGAATTGCCATCCCAGCAACTACCACTGACAGCAAAAAATATACTTGCCTTATTAGCTTTAGTATTACAATCGGTCAGATTGTCCACTTTGGTATTCAAATTTCCGAAGAACTTACATTTCAATCCAAAAAATAATTCAAAAATTGTTCTCATTCCACTGTAACAGGTTACTGTAAAGAAAAACCTAGCCATTCGAATCAGTAAATCCAATCAAATTGACTTTACTTTTAAAAATTTTAGAATTATCAGGAGATTAGGCTGACATGGGGAACATTCTAAAACTCAATCGAAAAATGAGCGCTTTAGCTTGGTTATTTGTCGCCATTTTTTCAGGTTATGTGCTGCAAAACATTTTCAGCGTGTGGTTTGGCTCAAACATATTTTTTAACGAAATCTCACTCTCCGGAGCCAATATAAAAAAATGGAACCTATCATCACTACTAACCTATCCATTTCTCCACGAAGGATTTTTGAGCCTACTCCTAAATAGCATTGCCCTGCTGCTGCTTGGCACAGCCATAGAACGGCAATTTGGGTCAAAACGCCTTCTGGTCGTGTTCTTTACGGCGTCACTATGCGGTGGACTGACCTGGCTCTGCCTCCATTGGAAAAGCAACGGATTCCTTGTCGGATCCCTCATCGCCTGCCTAGGCCTCCTGAGCTATTTTTGCGCCTGTAACGCGAACAAACAGGCCAAAATTTTTCTCTTCTTCATGTTCCCGATATCACTCAAACCGAAGCACTTATTATCAGTCATATTAGTGATAGAAATCATCGGCATGTTCATCGGAGAAATGTTACACCACCGACTAACCAACAGCTCTGCAAATCTCGGCGGCATAATCGGTGGCCTCCTATGCTATCTCTGGTTCAATGGCGAGTCTAAATTCGTCCAATCCGTTGAGGATCAATTGGTTAGGCTCATAAAAAAACAACCAAAAATCACCACGCCAATGCAAAGCGACAGCTACAATGTCTACATAACCAGCCAAAGCGCTCAGAAAAGCGAAATCGATAGAATTTTAGATAAAATCAACGAATCAGGCTTCAAATCGCTCTCGGAGGAAGAACGCAACACTCTGAACTCCGCCAAACAGGTTATGCATAAATGAGTCTTAAGCGCCTTATAATCAACCTCCTAGCATACTAATAAGCTCGGCTACTGCCCCATCACCACCGAATGACTTGAGCCTCACCACCCCCGGGCAAGCCTTAATCAAAGGAATGGCGCCAGCCGGACAGGCGGCAATGCCGTTTTGCTCCGCAATATGTTCCAGTGCACCGAGATCATTCACATCGTCCCCCATATAGGCCACTTCGCCCAAACTGAAGCCATTTTTTTTGCATAACTCGTTGATAATCTTGACCTTCCGATCCTCAACCTCAGCAAACACCACCGAATCTTCCAATCCTATATGCCTCGCAAAATTCATCGCAATGCGCCCAGGATCACCGGTTATAAAAAATACCAAATTGCCACCGGCTACCCACCTCATCAATGCCTCTATATCCTTGATATTAAAGCGTTTATATTCCACTCCATTGACAGACAGGATCCTCATTGCATCGGTACAAGTGCCATCCACATCCAATGCCAGTACCCTCGTCGTCCTCCTCTCAGATTTTATCTCAAAATCCGTCGCCGCCTTCCATCTTTTGGTCCGGCGATAAAATTCCAAAACCTCCCCATGACCATCCAAATATTCATTCGTAAAATCTCTAACCAGGCCACAGTGGGGTTCACGTATCTCAACCAGTTCACAATCAGCATGTTCCACATAATCCGAGATATCTCTGGAAATCACAATTCCCAAAGTTCCTAGCAACTCCCTCTCCCCGGCCAAATAATCATCAATATATATCACATCCGATGGCTTTACGCCAAACTTGGCACATAACTTATTCAAAAATAAGTACTTACTTTTCATCCCCGGAAAGCAATTACCCGAAGCTATGCCCCTACTCCTTCGCCTCAAAATTTCAGAAAATTCATCCGAACTCGCCGTAAGCACCACGCCCATATGAAAAATATCTATGAGCACCCTCTTCATACTAAACCCATCGTAGGTATTGAAACACACTAGGGTATCTGAGCTAACATCTTCAATATCAGCGATATAAACATACTCTCCCCGGTTTCTTATGCCCTGAGATAACCGAACAACCCTCGCCCCATCATAGACCACCCCATCGCCAACAACCACCAATTTTTTTGATAGAATATCTGTCGTCTGCATAATCGATTTTCACATTTTAAAATTCTCACCAAGATAAAGTCTTCGGCTGTCATCGTCGGCCAAAAGCTTATCCCTCGCCCCTTCACAGAGCACCTTTCCGTCGTAAATAAGATAAGCATGATCCACAATCGCAAGGGTTTCGCGAACGTTATGATCCGTTATCAACAGGCCAACCCCTCGCTGCTTGAGTCCCAAAATTATGCCCTGGATATCCGCAATGCTTATCGGATCAACCCCACTAAATGGTTCATCAAGAAGCAGAAACCGCGGTTTGATAACCAATGCCCTGGCAATCTCTAACCTCCGCCGTTCGCCACCGCTCAAGGTACAGGCCCTATGTTTCGCAAGTTGCGCTATACCAAAATCTTTCAGCAAACAAAAAATTCGATCATCGATCTCGCTTCTCTTGACACCAGTAAATTCCATCACAATCCTAATATTATCGGCCACGGTCAATTTGCCGAAAATCGACGGTTCCTGAGGCAAATACCCCAATCCCAGCTTCGCCCTATGATGCATCGGGAGCTTCGTTATCTCCTTCTCGTCCAACAACACAGAACCGGTAGTGGCACTCGCTAGCCCCAGGATTATATAAAATGCCGTCGTTTTGCCAGCACCATTTGGCCCCAACAAACCAACAATCTCCCCCTCCCGAACAACAAGGTCTATGCCACAGACCACCGAGCGGTTGCCATAATTTTTAGCTATCGATATCGTCCGCAACATCTTGTTTTACATCACTTTTTGCGATTTCCTTCGGAACATTGGCCGGATTTTCAGCGGCATTGACCTGGACCATTGCCTGGCTAACACCCGGCCCAACTATCTCCACAACCTTCGTCCTATAATTTATCTTCATGTTGCCATAGATCGTTCCCGACGAATCGGAAACCTTTGCATTGCCACTTAAAAAAATTTCATTTACACTGGTAACTATCTCAATCCTATCCGCAGACCCACTCCTCTCCCCCTGGCACAGCGTCACATTCCCTTCGGCCATAATATTTTCTATGGCATCAAAGGACGGCGAACCGGTCATAGTTTTCTGGTCCTTCGGCGACTTAGCAATCACCACCATCCTATCAGCCCCCGCCTGAAATTCTGTGTTTTTTATACTGACATTGCCAGAAAATCTGAACTCCATATGCCCATCAACCGGCAAAATTTCCAACCTATTGCTGGATATTTCACTGAAAACATTATCGGCAATTAACCAATTGCCCTGGAACATGATAAGTATAAATATATAGCTATAAAATTTCATTCTGATACTTGTCAAAAAATACCTGGGCCCCGGAAGATATGATAAACTTTTTATCGCTGTTCCCAACAAATTCCCAATCATTGCCAATGACCGAAAAACCACTGCCATTGATAACTATCATTCCATTGCCCACCGCCGCTTCATCCTTTATCGAAACATCCGCCTCATCCGCCGCCACCGAAAGCTCCATGCTATTGCTCCCCTCCAACACCACCGTCTGCATACTGGCGGAAAAAATCCTAACATCATTATCGCTCATCAGATCAGCCCTTTCTCCGGAAAACTCCAAAACCTTGTTCCCATCCTCATCAAAAATCGGCAACAAAAATCTCACCATCGGAACCCCTGACACAGCACAATCAGCCAAACTCGGCCATAGTAAAAAAATAACTGTTAAAAAAAATATCACTGGATCTAAAGCCAACAACATTTTATTCTCAAATATAAACCAGCCAATGGCAACATCATTTTAAAGGCCAACGTGATTTAAAGTGCCGGCATCACCTTATATAAATATATGTTGTAATAATTGATCATAATAATCTATATTTACGTTGATCGAATAGAAAAATATAATATTATAATACATAGTATGGCAACTTTTAGTTATGTAGGCATGGATTCCTTGAAGAAAAAAACCACTGGCACCATAAATGCCAATGACAGGAAAGATGCTGTAAGGATGTTGGCAGCCAAAGGCATTCAGATTACATCCATATCTGAAAGAAGTGCTGGCGCTTCCGGTGGCACCAAAACCGACAGATCTTCTTCGGGCAAAAAGAACAACATCGGCTTTGGGGTAAATAAATCAAAACTTGCCTACAATTTCATAAAAAAATTCCTGCAATTATACGCCGGCGGACTGGCCGTTGGTGACGCCGTAAAAATAATGCGCGTGCGAACGAAAAATCCTATCGAGCAGATGATTGCCGAATCCATCCACAAAGACATATGCGAAGGTAAAACCATATCCGATTCTATGAGATCATTCAGCAATATATTCGGAGAAAATGTCATATGCATGATCGAAGCCGGTGAAAAAACTGGTAACCTGTTGCCAATCATGCGAAATCTACTAGAGTTCCTAGAAACAAAAGACGCCATTAAGAAAAAATTCATAGCCGGCATGACCTATCCTATAATAGTCTGCTGCGTGGCCACAGTGGTGGTGATCGTCTTTCTATTTTTCCTTATGCCAAAGATAGAGAAGATGTTATCGTCCCTTGGAGGGGAAATGCCACTGATCACAAAA
>JAIRXD010000019.1 GCA_031268545.1 Puniceicoccales bacterium
GTTCGACCAGGACCGTGGCCATTGACCGGATGTATAGGGCATTAAAAGAGTATATCATTCGGGGAGTTCACACCACAATTCCTTTTTCCCAGGCGGTTATGCTCGATCCAAACTTTAGAGAAGGAAAGGTTACAACCAGATTTGTCGAAGAGTTCACCAATCGAATACCAGAAGAATTTTAAGTTTTAGCTTGTTAGATGTAGGTTTATATAGTTACTTATATTGCTGATGAATGCATGTTTCACCATGGCGCTGGTTGGGCGCCCAAATGTGGGAAAAAGTAGGCTATTTAATAGACTTACAAAGAAGAGAATTTCAATTGTTCATGACCAACCGGGAGTTACCAGAGATATCATTGCCGAGGAAATCGATGATGGAATTGTACTGATGGATACCGGGGGGATAGGTTTTCCGGAAAGTAATATCGGCGATCAGATCGTTTTCTTCGTGGAAGACCAGGTGCAATTGGCGATCAAAGCCGCCGATGTGGTTTTTCTAGTGGTGGATGCGTTGGAGGGCTGCCTGCCACTCGATAGGGAAATTGCTGGCAAATTGCGAAATTCTGGTAAAAAAATCTTTGTCATTGCAAATAAAATAGACCGCAATGATAATATTCATTTGGCTGATGGATTCTATGATCTAGGCCTGGGTGATCCAATTCCGATTTCGGCGGAACATGGTTTTGGAGAAAAGGGATTGGCCAGGGTGATAAAAAATATTACCGCGGATTTTGTTTCCCAACCGGAGGAAAATTTCAATACCAGGACTAAAATATGCTTCGTTGGCAGTCCCAATGTTGGCAAATCTTCCATTGTAAATGCGCTGCTTAACGAGAAAAGAATGATAGTAAGCGATATTCCTGGAACTACTCGGGATTCGGTCTATGGCGATGTGGACATCAATCTATCCGACGGAAGCCTGGGAAAGTTCAGGTTATTGGATACGGCCGGCCTAAGGGATAGCCGTAAAATTGGTTCACCGGTGGAATATTTTTCGTCGGTTAGGACAAAAAAATCGATGGAGGAATCCGATGTGGTTTTCCTGGTAATAGACGCGCTAAGGGGAGTCACAAAAAATGACAAAAAATTGGTCAAACATATCCTGGATCTGGGAAAAATATTGATAATTTTGGTCAATAAATGGGACTTAGCCCAGGATAATTTTGCGAAAGATAATGGCCTGGATGGCTATGTAAATCTATCGGAATTTTCTCAAAAATTCAAAGATGTGGCTCAAGCTGAACTCCATGCTCTGGCCGGATCAACCATGATATTTATTTCGGCTAAAACCGGATATAATACGGATTCCATTTTTGAAGAATGCCTGAAGTCCTATGGGAAGGCCACAAAAAAACTATCTCCTGGGTTTTTGAATCGCACGATTTCGAAACTGATAGATGCCAGACAGCCCCAGGCCATTGATGGGAAGAGATTCAAAATTTATTACTGTGTGCAAACCGGAAGCTTGCCCTATAGGTTTAAAGTATTTTGCAATCAATCTTCGAGGCTATCAGATAATTACAGGAAATATTTGGAAAATGGGTTACGCAATGAATTGAAATTAGATGGGTGTGCCGTAATTTTTGAGCTGGTTGAAAAAGAACCAAGATACGCAAATATCACCTAATAGGTCTGCGCATAGCCACATTGCATAGGACAATAATCGTGTAGATTATACATAGAAAGATTCCACATTTTTTTTGTACCTTTCTCTTCTGGGCTATATACCAAAAGATCGACGTGATCATCAAAAGATTTGGTATCCACAGCGTAATTAGCTGTTCCGATAGTTTAAAATTTCGAGTTGTTAAGCATTGAACTCCAATACCCAGCGATATATTACAGGCATTTGTATATAGCATCACAGGCACAACGAAACCATTTTGGGCTTTCGATGCCAAAGATATGAATCGTATAATAAGAGGAATGGATAATATTGGTCCAAGTATTATCAACCCAATAAATGTTAAAGAAATATCAAGATCTATGGCAAGGGTATTGATTACCGGGATGAGGAAACTGGAGGCCATATAGGTTAGACCTAGGCCAAAAAAAAAATATAAAAAAATGGCTACGGAATTATGTATTGATTTTTTTTGTGGCTGATCGTAACAGTGATTGATATGAAATTTGCTATAGATTCGGATGGATAGGCAGGTTAAAATTATATATACTAATATCAGTATAGTGCCAAATATTGATATCATGGTACTGAAATACCAAATATAATACATCGCTATCGAAACAATAAACATGTAATTTGTCCAGATGGTTATCAATCTGGAGCGCAACATAAGCGGTGATATCAATACCGAGATGCCCATGGCTAGGCATATATTTGCAAGGACGCTTCCAATGGTACATCCGATAATTAGGTCATTCTCACAGGGAGCGTTGGCTCTAATCAGTGCAAGGATAGGCAATGTGGCGATAAATGGTGCCACCAGCAAATCTTTCACCCAAAGAGGTGTTCGTATTCGGCTGGCAATTGCATCGATGCCAAGATGGATAAGTTTACCTCCCAGAAGAAGCAGGTAACAGTTTAACGTGAATAAAACTATAGATGTAGGTATCACGATAGATATTCATACTTTGAGTATTAAATCAGAAAATTCGCCAATCGGTTTAATCACAACTTTTTTATCAATTCGCTTGGCCAGATTGACGAGGGTCTTCCCTGGGCCACATTGGTAAAATTCTGAGATACCGGATGCCAGAGCAGTTCTCATGCAATCCACCCATAGCACCGGAGATGTTATTTGTTCACATAATGTGGATTTTATTTCATCTGGGTCATGTATAAATTTGCCTGTAACGTTGCTTATAACGTCGATTTGTGGCCTATTAAAACGTATATCGCTTATAAATTTTTCGAATTTTACTTTAGCTGATAGCATCAATTTGCTGTGAAAGGCACCGGCGACTGTCAACTCAATCATCCTGGTCAGATTCATTTTTTTTGCAATTTCCATGGCCCTGTCGATTTTTTTAGCTTCACCGGAAATCACTATTTGATCCGGTGCATTGAAGTTGGCTATATCCACATCGGCCATTTTACATAGTTTATCCACCTCTTCTTTGGAACAACCGATCATTGCTACCATTTTCCCTTCGGTTTCTTCGCAGGCCTCTTGCATAAATAGGCCACGGTTTGCAGCAAGTCTAAGTCCGATTTCAAAGGAATATACTTCGGCCAGAGCCAATGCGGTAAATTCTCCTAGGCTGAGGCCAAACACTAAATCCGGGAAACCAATGATCCCATTGACTGTAAGCATTATACAAGATATATATTCATGAATAAACAACGCTGGTTGACAAAATCTACTTTCGGTTAGTAGCTCTATGGGGCCTTGGAAACAGATATCGGTCAAATCATAGCCAAGGATACTATTGGCTCTTTTAAAATATTCCTTAGCAATGATATCGTTTTCGTACATAGATTTCCCCATGCCAACAAACTGCGCACCCTGGCCTGGAAATATTACACCAACCCTAGTCATTGAATTAATGGTTAGAAAATTTTATAATCTGTCTAGCCATTTTGTATTGTTCGAATAATGTAGATGTATTGGATATTATTAAGAATTATATGGATAGATATAATATTTTGAAGAAGGCCAGTGGGTTTAATTCTCTGGTTGGATTTGATGGTTTCATCGATAGGATTGTGGAAGCCGTCCGAATTCGGGATGGAGGTGGTAGAGCCTACCAAAAAATTGAGACCATAGCTGAATTTGCCAAAAGAATCGATTTGGCATCAGGCCGCAGTACAAATATAGAGCTTTTTGTTAAAGAAACCAGGATTGGTGGCAATGCAGTGCTGATGGCCAATGCTCTGGCGGATCTTGGTATCAACACCAGATTCATTGGTCCCATAGGTAACCCTAGAGAAAATATATTTGGAGAATTTTCAAAAAAAACCAGAGCATTCTCGCTAGGTGAATCTGGGGAAACCACCGCCGTTGAGTTTAATGATGGTAAAATTTTGTTCGGCGTAACCAATCCATTGGATGGTATAATCTTTGAAAAAATCATCAAAAATATTGGCCATGAAGTTTTTATCGAAATGCTTGAAGTCGCTGATTTAGTGGCAATCTTAAATTGGACAATGTTGCCAGCAATGGGTGACATTATGGATTCTTTATATAAAGAAATTATGCCAAAGTTGAGCAAAAAGCATCGATTTTATTTTTTTGATTTGGCTGATCCGGAGAAAAGAAGCCAAAATGATAAAAAACAAGTGATCGATCAGATCGGTATTTTTGGAAAATATGGTACTACGGTGTTGAGTTTAAATGTGAAAGAGGCCCAGCAGTTATGTGATTTATTTGGTAAATTTAATGTGAATGAAATTAAAGATTCCATGATTGGAGCGGTAAAATTTCTGGCCGATCACAGCAGAATAAATAAAATTATCATCCATGGCATTGGATGTAGTGCTTGTTGTAGTGCTGACAAGGTAGCCTTTGTTGATGGTTTTAAAATTGATAATCCGGTGACCAGCACCGGTGGTGGTGATGTGTTCAATGCCGGATTTTCATTGGCTATGCTAGCTGGAGAAACCGATGAAAACTGCATGATATTTGCCAATAAAACCTCCAATAGGTATGTCCGTGGGTTGGCAATAAATGAATAAAATGGGGTTATTACATATCTATCCATTTAAGCGATAATATTTTAAATATTCTATTGTCGCTGTCATCCGAATCGGGCAGCCGCTGGATGATGGCTTCACATTTAGCCTGGGCCGATAGGTTTCCTTCTTTATCGATGCAATCGCCATAGCTGTGGATGCAGAAGCTATCTCCTCGGGCAGCCAGGGTTGATCCCAAGGATTGCAGTAGATCTGCCTGGGTTAAATAACCCGGAGCACAGGCATCTATTTGGCCACTGGCAGCTATGTCGTCATGCCAGGCCATATTTTTTGAAGATTTGATTACCTTTGAAAATCCTTTATTTAGGCTAGCATAATCTGCATTTATTCCTTCACCATCAAATGAATAGTTTCCATCAATGGCCCGTTGTAGGACGCCAGAAATTCCTAGTTGTTTATTCGGCTCAGGAGATACAGCATTGTCATCAGCTTTGGCTATCAGCTTTCGATTTATAAATTCGCCGATGCTGCCAAAGGGGCCTCGAATTTTTATTTGTTCAACTATCCTAGTGGCCAGTGTTCTGATTTGATCTTTGTCCATCTTTACTTCACCTACACCAGTCCGTGGTCCCAGGCAACGTTAATAGGATGCTTTATTTGGATCACTTAGGCCGATGGTACTGCCAAGGACTGAGATCCATGCATCGATGGAGGTGCTATTGATATTAAATGCTCCATTGATATATATTTTTTTTGCTGTATCTATAGAATCCAGTTCATGGATTGAGGCATTATTATATGACCTAAGTCTTTTATTAATAATATCTTGATCACATAATCCGGCCATGAAGTATGAGTCCCATAGAGCTCTATTGAGGCAGTAAGAGTAGTCATATAACAATTCTACGCGATGGTGTGATGGCCAATCAGTTGGTTGCTGAGTATTATCGTGGAAAAATTTTTCGCGTGGAATAAGCGGATTTTGATAGGAGTTGCCGAAACAATAAGCCGGATGATATCCCAAAAGTCCCGCATTCATATGCTGAAGAAATCCTAGGGTTAGGAAGCCATATTTTTGGTGTGGTAGATCAAAAAGTACTGGGAATCTTAGGTTACTATCGATGGTTATGGTTTCGGATGAAAGGTTTGCTTTATCCAGGAATTCGGCAGACCAGCTCCAGTTACTCGTTATATCTATCGACATGAGTGATCTTTTATCCTGTCCGGAGCTTTTACCAATTACCGGTGCCCTGGGATTAGCGTTAGCTAGCCACCTTAGGCAATTTTTATTGCCATTGAACTCCTGTCTCCAGTCATTGGCACAGCAACTCATGACCCAGAGCAGTTGATTTTTTCCAGGTTCCGGTTTTCTGGCAATGGATAGGTTTCCAGTTTTTACCAAAGTTATGTTGTTGATTTCCTGCATAACATAACCTTTGTCGTTTTCCATCAGACTCAGGCTAAGATTTTGCCATTGGGTAGCATCCATGGAAATAATACTGGTTTCAGCTGCCTGATTTTTGTAACCTTCACTTTGGTATTTTCTTAGATCACTTACGCCATAATTTTCTAATTTTACTGGGCTGGATATGATATTATCAGTCTTTTTAGTCAGAGATTTTTGGGAAGGCATTTGGATATAACTTTGATAGGTTGAGAAACCTAGATATTGTTTAGAATTATCAAAAAAATTCAAACCGATACATTGACAATCAAGTAGAGGCCACAGATAGTTATTTTTTATAACCGGTGTACCTGCGGAACCTGTGGCCGGATTGCTGATATAATTTGAATAGGAATTTTTCAATGGCAGATCTATTACCACTCCATTATCAGCCATCATGTTATTACTTTGATAGTAGGTTTTTATGAAAAATGTTGCTAGCTGCTGGTGCGATGGATTGTCCTGAATATAGGGCGATGCATAGATAAGCGAATAGTCCTGGCCATTCATTTTTTTAGTATAGGGGTTTTGTAGGACAAAGGCTGGTTGTACCCTGATTGAATCGTAGTACCAATTATAGCCGGAGGAAATGCTATTATTAGGAGATTGGCTATCATTATAATGTCCAAGAAAAACCAACTTAAAATCGGTCCAAATCGGGAACAGGCCATGTTGGATTGGTATACCAAGATCATTGGCTTTGGCTCCGGTTATGGTTGTTCCATGTATCGAGCAATCTTCATAGGATACCCAGGTTTGCGGATGATAAAGAGGGTAGGTGGCCAGTGGATTGATTGCCCCATCGGTGTAACTGTCCTTCAATCTATAAAAACTCCTCACATAGCCCCAGGTAGTTGGTGGCGCCGGCAATGATGTTGGTGGCTGAAACAGGAAACTATCATCGCCAATTAGTGATGGTCCCATGGATGATTCGAAATACCAGCTTAAATTTTTACGAAATCCGCCATTTCTGGTATCGGTTAGTAGGCCTCTGGAACAACAGGTTAGATTATGAAAGTGTTCTTTTAGCAGGGATTTTTCAAAATCATTGAAATAGCTGCCAAGTATAAAATCTGAGTAATGGATCCTGGTTGTAGCCTTTTTGTTACTGTCCAGATAGTCCTGGGTTAATGGAAAGTTGTCCTGACCTAGCATTTCCAGGCCATTTCGCTGGGGACAGGATCTTTGTAAAAAATATGCATCTTGACAGTCTAGGTACTTGTCGTCCTGTAGATTACATTGAGCCTTCAGACTTTCATCATCGACCCAGTAGGCCCGGTGGGCGATAATTTTATTCGACTGATCTTTTATCTGAATTTTTTGGACATATACATGCTCATTGATGTTTATTACATAGTTGTCATCAATTAATTTGATATAGCTGTCATCGGTGGCTGATGTGGCGAAATCCAGGTTATCGTTGGTTGAAAAATCCTCGCGATCATTTTTTGATACCAGCCATCCAAGAAATGTTTTTGAGTCGGTGGCAGTGACGTCGCCATCGTCGCATTTATCCACGCGCCAGGCTCCAATCCAGAAGGATTTATTGCTGTGGACATTTTTCATTATATCGGCTCGAGCTGTAATTACGTTATCCTGGGCAGCCAATGAATTTAGCCGAGCCATGGCCTCGTTTAAAGCGATCAATGCCTGGGATCTGGCCCGAGACTTTTCATTTTCCATCAGCACCAGGTTGTTTATTTTGGTTTTCTGCAGGCTGGATAGCATGAAAAATCCAACGAGCAGGCCAGTTAGTAGCGCTATGGCGCTGACCACCAACATCAATGCAAATCCATTTTTCCTATCGACCGCCATTAGCACTTGCAACTACGCGGCAAATGGTGTAATAATTTTTGAAAACAGAAAGAGTTTTATTGAAATTAAAAACTGCTTGAAATTTTTCTGAAAGTAAGTTGCCTTCTCAGGTAGTGTTTTAGCTGGCGCGGTAGCCAAGTGGTAAGGCAGAGGTCTGCAAAACCTTTATTCGTCGGTTCGATTCCGACCCGCGCCTCCATTTATTCGAGTAGGTCTTCAATTTTTCTCTTGTATATCTGGCCATATTTATCTAAAAATTTCACATTATTTGTGGTTATTTTTGCTAACTTTAACCTGGGATGATCATTTACTATCGCCCCTACGGAATAGAGTTTATCGCCGATCTGTATCGTCCCTTCACCATTTGTGGTACGTTGAACACTATCAGCTTTTAACCCGAGAATTGTGCTGGAGACTGTTCTTTGTTTGATTTCAATCGGATTTCTGAACAGATGTTTAGCCTTTCTTCTTGGGATGATAGCATTATTGGCTACGTAGACCTTCTGGTTTTTGCTTTGATTATCTTCGGATTTTGCCAAAAGTGAAGGGTTTTTGGTGAAGTCCAAAAGGTGCTTTCCCCCATTGAAAGAACCATAATTTTTGAGTAATGCTGTGGTGAGTAGGATGCAAGCAACGCAGGCAGCTATCAGGGCAGTGCCTTTTGTAAACTTTGCAGTGACTTGGATGCTAGAGGCCTTTTTTATCCCATTGACCATGGATCCTATCACTGTATGCGAGATTGCATATATTTGTTTTACCAATTTACCAATGGCTAATTTTAGCTGCCTGATTGCGTTTGATATTTTTACAGCTACTTTAGGATCATTAGATTTTGCCATTGCATGAATTTTGCCATGGGTTAAACCGACTTCACTGCCCATAGACGCCGAAGATGCTTTTGATACTGGAGCTCTAAAGTGTAGTTTTTTGATGAAGAAAGAGGATTTGAAAATTTTTTTACATATATTGAAAAGATAATCTAGTGGTTTTTGACACAAATAGGCAACAAAGAAGTATATAACGGATGCTGTGGCTTCAACTAACAATCTCGTTATATTTGCCAGGAATTTTTGGGAAAAAGATAGGCAT
>JAIRXD010000049.1 GCA_031268545.1 Puniceicoccales bacterium
AACTCTATCGGCCACGAAGAATATGAATCCTCCTAAGAACCCAAGAAGCCTCCTTATTACCACCTCTTTGCACATGGTTGCAATGAAAACCCAAAGCGGTAAGTGTTCCACATTTGGCAGCGTCGGATAGAGATGTGGAAACAGCGGCAGGGCCATGCCGAAAATGACAACCCCTCTGCCTACTCCAACGATAAATTGCTTTGAAAATGCCGGTAATAGTGAAAGCGCTGCGGATAGCCTAACAATGCACATCATCATTGCCATGAACACTGACGAGAGATAACTTACTGTATCAGAATTCATTTTAATCTAACAAACTAGGAAATGTTGTAAATATGTTATCGGCAAATGCCAAAAGTTGCCCTCCAATCCAATAGGCTGACAATGATAGTACCAACACGGTGGCTATTAGCTTTATGGCAAAGCCAAGTGTCTGCTCCTGTATTTGCGTAAGTGCTTGTAGCAGACTTGTTAATAACCCAACGAATGTGGCCACAAGAATCGGAGGCATGGATAAAATTAATACCAATATCATTGCCTTCGATGTAATATTTATGATAAAGCCCTGATCCACCCAACTACACTCCTTGGTCCAATGGTATAAAAAGGTGCCAAGTTATCAAGTTCATATCGAAATTATCGTTGAAAATTTACATAAAATTCAATTCCTGCTGAGGAGTTTTGATATAGTGGGCCAGCGACTTTAATGAAAATTTTTCAATAATTGCCCCCACAGCATTGAAATTTTCTTGCACACTGGCCAGCAGCTCCACATCGCAAACCGAATCATCCAGTGATATTATTTTTCGGTTCAATTGAACCACAACTCCAGCCATAAGTAATTGCTCCATAACACGTTTTGGTGTCACGTGATCTATATTTTGAAAGATTGAATCGAGATTTCCATAGGCTGCTAGGAGTTTCGCGGCGGTCTTCGATCCGATTCCATCAACTCCTCTTACATTATCGCAGGCATCACCGACAAGCGATAGGTAATCTACTATCTGAGAAGGCTTTACGCCAAATTTTTCCAAAACACCAACCTCGTCTAGTTTTCTATAATCCCCCATTTTATTGGGGCTCGGCAGGACCAGGAATACATTTTTTGAGACACATTGAGCCAAATCCTTGTCATTGCTAAACATCAGTACTTGGTTTCCATCTGTTCCATATTTCCTTGCTGCAGAAGCAATTATATCATCTGCTTCGGCTCCAGGACACTGGTGAATGCTATAACCAAAGGCATCACAGAGTTCCTTTACCAATGGCACCTGAACCAGTAATTCCTGGGGTGTATCCTTTCGATTTGCTTTATAGACCGAAGACAGGGATTTTCGGTGGCTTGGCCCAGGGGAATCAAAAAAAACTCCGATGGAATCGGGCAATTCAGCTTTTTTTAATTTTTCCACGATTTTTACGAAACCAATAGCCGCATTGACAGGGATTTTTTCATCCCCTCCGGTCAACAGAGGTATGGCATAAAAGCTCCTGAAAATCAGGTTAAATGCATCAACCAAAAGATATTTCATTGCAAACCAAGTTCCATACGTCCAGATTCGGTTATCATATCCCGATGCCAAGGCGGATCCCAGACAAAATTGACGATGACTTCGTCGACGGCACAGGAGGAAGAGATAACATCAACTACTTCCTGCTGAATGACTTCCCCCATTGGGCAGGTAAATGAAGTGAGGGTCATTTCCACAACAATTTTTGTACTATTTCCGTTACCAGGAACCACATCAATAGCATAAATAAGCCCCAGATCTACCACATTGACATTGACTTCTGGATCATTTACGGTTTTTAGCTGCTCCCAAACGAAATCCATATCTAAACCTGCATTACTTGTCTCTGAATCTTTTTTGATGGATTTATCAAATAACTCCTTGTCCATGTTATATTTACCGTCCAATATATGTATCTCAACCCTATTGCCCTGTGATCCAAGTACCGAGCCGACGGTACCTTTTTTCAAAATGACCCTATGGGCAAATTGGTCTAGACAATCGCAATCCAAGGCTAACTCAAAAAATTTTTGCACAGATCATTTCAATAATTCCTCAAGGGTTTTTAGCAAACCATTCCTGGCAGTCAGTACTTCCTTTCGGTCATTCATGCGTCGAACTAGCACAGAACCAGGCACATCCGGAACGTCACCCAAATAAATAACGACAACTTTCGCATTAGCTGCAGCAGCCATTTTCAGCTGCCTATGGGTATCCGTTTGTTTAATCGAAAATTCGGACGATATGCCGTTGCTCCTAAATAAAATAACGTCACCCATGGCCTCTTTTTTGAACTCATCGTCGAAGACAATAAAAGCATCAATTGATTTATCCAAATCAGGGATTAACCCTTTCTCTAACAACATGTTGGTCAATGTGACATCTCCTATGGCAAACCCAACTGCCGGCAACTCGGCATAGCCCATTTTTTTTGTGAGATCATCATATCGTCCACCACCGGCCAAAGCTCTGGATTTACCAAAACGCTCAAAAGCCTCGAAAACAAATCCTGTGTAATAGGCAAGGCCCCGGACAATCCCCAAATCAAGAGTCATATAGTCTTGCAGGCCAAACATTTCAATGCATTCCAATAATCTCGATAAATCTTTGATACCCTGGCTAACCAATGGCTTCGCCGAACTAAATAATTTGCAATTTATTAACATTTCATGAATTTCTGCGACGGTCTTTGCGGATATGAATTCATCTATTTTTTGCCTAAATATAACTCCATCAAGACCAAGAGCATTCAGCTTCTCCACATCATTGGCCATCGATTCTTTGTCTGATTTGTCTATGATAGTCAAGATATTAGATGAATCAGCTGCCGAAATTCCATTGAGCTGAAAAAAGATACTCCAGAGTCGCCGATCGCTGAATTTTATATGAAAATCCTTGGCAGTCAATCCAAAGGACCTCAACACAGATATGAGCAGAGCGATAGATTCGGCATCGGCCAACACATCCGGTTCCCCAAAAATGTCCGCATTGAATTGATAAAACGAACGCAACCTGCCCTTTTGTGGCCGCTCATACCTATACAACTCACTGATATCGAACCACTTAATTGGCCTTTTGAGTGAACTAGCTCTGGAGCCAACCATTCGGGCCAGGGACGGCGTCATCTCTGGACGCATCGCCACCTGACGCCCTCCTTTGTCAGTAAAGCTAAATAGCTGGGATACAATCTCTTGGCCAGATTTTTCTGTGAATAATTCCAACGGTTCCAGCACCGGACCATCGTACTCCTCAAAGCCAAACAACCTCCCGGTTTCGCGAATTTGCTGAAATATATAATTTCTTTTGGCACAATCCATTGGATAGAAATCTCTGAAACCTGGAAGTACGCTAAACATGATTGATTTAATATCTCAAAATTTTTAACCAAAATCAATCATTTTCGTCATCAAAAAATTCCTCCTGCTCTTCAGCATATAGCAATCTTCCGCAGGCCTCGCACTGACCGAAGGTTTCGGCATGGCTAAGGGCAGCCAAAGTGTCATTGGAGATCCTGATATTGCAGCCTTTACAACGACCGCCATCCACAATAGCAACCACCGGCATCCTTACTCCTTGCCTTGCAAGGTCATACATTTTTAGTAAATTTTTATTGACCAGAGTTTTCCTCATGGTATCGATTTTCAATTTCAGTTCCGAAATATTTTTTTCCACATCTCCCTGCAGTGACCGGTTCTGCG
>JAIRXD010000002.1 GCA_031268545.1 Puniceicoccales bacterium
GTTCGAAGTATTTTGGGGTAGATCTTTGGTCGAAGTCACGTAGCCGATCACATGGCAGGCGACCTTGCCCAGTGGATAATTCCTAACATATTCTGTTGCAAGCCTTAGGGGCGAATCTGCGGCGATATTTTCCACCAGTGCTACATATTCGGTGTTGGTCAGATTGTCCATTAGGACCAGAGGAATTAGCAATTCTTGATGGTAGTGGCGTTCGATTTTTGATTGGTTTAGGGCCAGGTTTCGGCCGGTTAGCGCGTTGGCCTGGTCGATGTATTTCTGGATGATATTTTTTCGGGCCTCGAGCTGTAGATTTTTTTTGTTAATGCCTAGGCCAGAGGACTTTACATCTTTTAGCAACCGACTATATTCCCGACTAAATTCCTGGCGAAGCAGCGGTAGATATAGCTGCAGTTTGGGTTTGGGGGAGTTGTAGGCGAGGAGTTTGCCGTTTCGGTCGTATATATTACCCCGGGGGGCCGGGATCAGAATTCTCCTAAGATTTTGGCGCCGTTCCTTTTGCAGAAAATAGTCGTGGCAGATTATTTGGCGCCATAATAGGCCGATGGCCAGAAAAATTCCCAGACCAAATAGTATTATATATAGAAGGGTTAGGCGATTTTTTTTTAGGCCAAGTCTGTGTTCTAATTCGTCCACCGCGTCGGGATTTGTTGGTTAAATTGTTGCATTGAATCTGTCGCCAAAATCCCCGAGGCCTGGGGTTATGTACTTCTGTGGGTTGATGTTATCGTCGACGGCTGCGCTATAAATGTGGATATTATCAAATTTTTCCAAGATGGATTTTATGCCCGGTGAGGCGGCGATGATGCAGCATAGCGAGAGGGTTTTGGGGTTGTTTTGTAAAATGCGTCGGATGGCCCGGCTGGCCGAGCCGCCGGTGGCCAGGACCGGATCAAGAATTAACACGTTGGTATCGTTGATGTTAGGTAAGCTCTCATGGTAGTATGATACTTGGTTATTTTTTTCATTACGCCGGAGGCCGAGGTAGCCGATTTTTGCATCCGGGACCAGATTGATGGCACAGTTTAGCATGGCCAGGCCTGATCGCAGAATTGGTACGAATGCCACCGGATTTTCTAGGGAATGAGCCCTGCAGGTCGCCAGGGGTGTTTTGATGCTTATCTCCTTGGTAGAGAAGCGATTAGATGCTTCTAAAATCAGGCCAAAAGTGATTTGATTACAGGTTTGGCGGAACTGAATCAATGGGCTGGTTTCCTGCCTTAGGGTGGCTAGAGCGTTCTGTATTATGGGGTTACTTACAATATGCAGGGCCATGGATCAAAGCCTAGGGTCGATTCAGGGCAAATCAATGTGAAAATTTAATATTGCACTAGAAGTAACCTTATCAATGCTTTAGGATATGCACCATGGCGAGGTTTTTTAAAAAAAATATTTAGATATTGACAAAGGTTCTTTTTGATATCTGAATAGAGGAAATTTATGAAGAAATGTAGAATTGTTTAGAGATTCGGAGGTGCAGTTGTTGGAGTGAAGTTTTAAGTGATGTCTGATTTGGCAAACATAATAAAAGATTGGGGTTATTTAGCTGTTTTTCTTGGATCCATGATCGAAGGCGAAGTGATAGTAATAACTGCTGCTGCTTTTGCTGCCTATAAATTTATGTCCATATCCATGGTTTTCCTGGTGTCATTTATATCTACAGTTTTGACCGATCAGGGGCTCTTTTGGCTTGGTCGAAAAATGGGTACAGATTGGGTTATTCAGAAATTTCCAAGAGTAAAAAAGGTGGTCGATAGGATATATAAACTGCTGCATCGATTGGGCGGTTTGTTTATATTTTCCTTTCGATTTATTTACGGAATCCGGATGGCGAGTCCATTAATCCTTGGTGCGGCGGGGATCAATCCGTTAAAATTTGTGATTTATAACCTTTTATCAGGTGCGACCTGGGCGATGATTTGTTGCTTTGTGGGTTATATAACAGCTGATGTGGTCATGGATGGAAGGTTTGATGCCATGCCGGCGGCCGTTGCCATAAGCCTGTTGGTGATCCTGGGGTTGGCGGCCATTGCTCTCTTTCGGAAGACAAGAAAAAAAATATGATGCAGTGACTGGTTTCGAACCCATTGACGCCGCCTGTTTATAGGCATCGTCTGTTTATATTGATCATTTTTTTTTGTATTAATGCCAAAAGTTCCTCTTCCCGAAGGGTTTTGTACTGAGATGGTTCCAGGGTTGCAGTAGTGATCCTAATTTTTGAAAATGGTTTCGGAATATAGAATTTGTCCCAAGACTTTAGGCGCCAGGCTGATGCGAAATTGCAGCCCACCAGAACGATGGGTGTGCCAACTTTTTTTGCTAGATTTGCGATGCCGGCTTTGGCCAGGTATCTTGGGCCGCGTGGTCCATCCGGGGTTAAGGCACAGTTATAGCCGCAATTTAGTATGTTTTCTAGTTCCATAAGTGCTTCGTGCCCACGGCGTTTGCTAGAGCCACGTACGGCTTTTATGCCGGTGGATTTGTAGATTTCCGTCAGCCAGGCGCCATCTTTACTTGGGCTAATCAGTCCATAGATATTGCTCCTGGGCATATATCTTTCGTAGATCTCGGCTGCGATGAATAACCTGTTGTGCCAGAAGGCGTAAATCTTCGGCGTATCCTTTTTTGGCGAAAGTGCGGTTTGGTCTTCGCCCGATAGCTCTATTTTGAGCGTTTTGTTCCATAGGCGTATGAAAATCATAGCGATATAGACCAACACTCTCTTGGCGGGTGACAGAGAATTAACTTTCACCATAGGTTAAAATTTTGTTAATTTATTTAAACGAGATGCTAGGGCAATGGTTTGAAATGTCAAAACTTATGAAAAATTGTTGTGCTATAAAGTATTTATGAAACTATCATCGCTGATTTTGCAGAGATCATTGGAAGCTATGGACAAAAAAAAGAATTGCATTTATTCGATAAAACTTACTCAACATCAGGCCCAGAAGCTGAAGGAGTATTGCCTGGCAAGGCTATGGGATACCTACGAGGTGGCCTATGCGGATTTCGCATTTAAAGGCAACGGAATCAACATCGTACATTACAATAGTGGCAAGACCGTCGTCCAGGGAAAGAAAACCGAGGAATTCGTCACCTTTGTTCTGGAACCTGAGATAACGCTGGAATTTAATTTTGGCCAGAATGATGACCCAGATCCTCTTTGGTTTGAAGAACATGCAGGTCTAGATGAGAGTGGCAAGGGTGATCTTTTTGGCCCCCTGGTCACTGCCTGTGTCATAGCCAGGACTGATGGAATTAAGGCTTTGTTGGCGAAGGGGATAAAGGACAGCAAGAAGATTCATTCGGAAAATGTCATTTTGGATCTGGATGCGAAAATAAATTCACAAAAAGGGGTTACCTGCAAAAAAATGACTCTTAGCATGAAGAAATACAACGAGTTATATACTTCGTTCGGGTCTAATATAAATAGGTTACTGGCCTGGATGCACTCCAGATCGCTTTTGGATGCATTGCAGATTCAGCCGGTTGGCCGCGGTTTGTTGGATCAATTTTCAAAGGCGCCATTGGTGCAGCGGTATCTCGGGCATATGGATGATTTCA
Organism: Puniceicoccales bacterium; assembly: GCA_031268545.1. Lineage (GTDB taxonomy): Bacteria > Verrucomicrobiota > Verrucomicrobiia > Opitutales > LL51 > JAIRTH01. The sequence goes on from JAIRXD010000002.1 coordinate 3,583, forward strand.
GGCTTGACATGGAAACCAAGGCCGAACGGGATCCGGTAGTGGCTGCGGCATCGATAGTTGCGAGAGCGGAATATGTTCGGCAGATGCGCGAGCTGTCAAAGTTGGCCGGCGAAAAATTACAGAAGGGTGCCGGGGCAAAAACCATTGAGCAGGCTAAAATTTTGGTGAAAAAATTTGGCGATGAGCGACTGGGGGAATTCGCAAAGCTGCACTTTGGAACGGCTTACATTGCACGCGGCTTGGTTCCTCCCGGTGATGAATTTATTACTTGAAAATTTCAAAATTTTATTATTAATCTATCTTCGTTTGCTATGAGTATGTTTTTTATAGTTATCCTGACTGCGGCTCTAATCCTGGTCAGTATGTTTATTGTTATGATCATTTTGATGCAGCGACCGAACGAAGAAACTGGCCTAGGTGCCACATTAGGAGAGGGTTCTGTGACGGCTGTATTCGGTGGTGACGCGGTCAATGTGCTGGCCCGATGGACCAAATGGTGTGTGGGATTTTTTTATTTAGCGTCATTTTTGCTGGCCATGATATATATGGCTAGAGAACATAAAGCGGGTAACCCCGATGATATTCTACCAAAAAAAATGGACATGTCTGCCCAAGAAAAATCCGATGACTCCGAGGTGGTTCCGGAAGGAAATAATGGCCCAGATGGTTCGGGTGCTGTGGACGATGTGAATGCAAACAAACCCGAAGATGTGGTCGATGATTTGGAATCTGTGCTGGAAAAAGATGATGACTCCAAAAAAGGGTCAGATGAAGCTTCGGCCGATTCTGATGAAACTCCCGGCGAAACATCCGATGAGGTGAGTGAGTGAAGTGATCCGTGTCTTTCTGTGCCTAGTTGCTGTTTTCTTTAGCCGCGATCTGGGTGCATCGATGGCCCATAGATCATTCACTCCGACCCTAACTCCAAAGCAGGCTGAGCTTGAGTTGGAAAAGCTTAGGCGTCAACAGCTGGGTAGCTACTCTCTGGTTTTTGATCTGGAGCATAGAGCAAAAAAATCCCAAAAAATTGTCGAAACCTGCTCCATATTCGGTTCAGAAATAGCGTGCAGTCGGGCGATGAGGATAGATTTGCCTAGCCGAAAAACATCCCTATTGCTCACAGCGGTTAATTCATCGCTGCCATCGATGTTGCTATGTCGTTGGGATGCAATACCTAAGAGATCAATTTTCAGCACATCCGAACCGGCCATGCTATTACGCGACCCGTTGTCCTGGTTGAAGTCGATGACTCCAGCATTGCCGTTCATGAAATTGGTCCGGGGTACTAAACCAGTCCTAGAATCAACTGGCGATATATACAAACCCATTGTGCCGGAGTTCTTTTTCACACCGGCAGATATGGGATTTTCATTCATTTTCTGGGATAAATCAACCTATCTCGGGCCCAAAAAGGTTCTTGGTTTAAAAACCCAGCAGTTCAAGCTCGAGCCAAGTCCTTCCCAGGCTGTGGGTTTGGCCGATGTCAGTTATCTGCGTATTTCATTATGCACCTCCTATGGCACGATAATAAGAGTTGAGTACTTTAATGGGCGAAATGTTTTGCTAAAAAAAATGGATCTATTGAGGTTTAAGAAGGTCAGCGGCAATTGGATAATGACGGAAGTAGATATGGTAGATGAGCTAACCCACAGTAAAACAACCCTTCGGGTTAAAAAGGCAGCATTTGGTGGCGATATCAACAGGTATTTATCCGAAGCCTCTCTGGCCGAAGCGGTTAGTAAAACTGACCTGAAATATACCGATGTCTGACCTAAATATCCTTCTCGTCGCGGAACAGGGTCGGTTGCCTCTCGATTTTCATATCCGCATAGGGTGGCAATTGATTGGCATTGTAAAGACCGAATGTGAATAAATCGGCCTCGGTCTTGATTTTTTTATAAAATTCCTCTCGCTTTTGAACGGTTTCCAATGATTTGCTGCATTCCTTTTCGCCCAGTGGCATTTTTGTACCATCTATCGTTATCCTAACCACATGGAAATCAGGATCTTTTATCAGATTGTAGCGCTTTCTCAGATCTCCGGGAATGTAAAAATATATATTTTGTTCACTGGAAGTTGGCAATGTAAATATTCTGCAGGAGGATTTGAAGGCCAACATCTTACCATCTTTTCCAAGTCCATTATAGCCGATATACAATTTTATCCTGCAATCATCTACCCATTTGACACCGGGGTTCCCGGATTCTGCTATTATGGAAAGTTTTACTTCCCCCCAGCGTTTCATTGCAATCATAAGCCTATTTTTGGAAAACTTTATGCTTTTCAGATATACCTCAGCATTTCCGCTTGGCTGGGCCGGCAGACTTATGAACATCAATGATAATAAAAAAAATATTGCTACTAAACGCTTTATACAATACACACTCATAGCTTGTACCATTCTATTTTTATAAATGATTGCCACAAGTAAAAAAAAAGCTAGATTTGCTTAATCATGACAGAATCACAATTTTCTCAGGTAGTAAACAGTGAAGGAAAATATGTTCAGATGAACAACAATCGCGGTGCATTGAATGAAATTAATAAAAGCCCGACAGATCCAAAGCCTAGTGATCCTAGTGCGCAGGAATCTAAGCCATCGGTGATGTTGAGCGTAGATTTTGAAAAAGCTTTGACCATCGAACACGGAGGAGCGGACCTAGAGGATCCGACGAAAAATGCGCCTGTTGCCGCTGAAAATAAACCAGTTGGCACGATTTAATCAATCCAAATCTATTTTTTTTGGCCTTTCCAGATCTGGATGTCCATATTGATCATCGAGATATGATACATAGGTGGTTATTAGGTCGTTGAAGGCGCTGTGCAACGCTTCGCTGAGATCGTTTATTTGATTTTTGTTTAGTGCGTTGATGTCTTCATTTATTATCTCATCCACAAAAAACAGGAAGGTGTTAAACATCTCCTGGCATGGCATTGGCACCATCGATCTCTGCTTGATCAATAATTGCTTTTGCCCTTCAACTTCTTTGGAGGATGCCTGGAATACGAGGAACTTTAGGCACGTTTCCATCGTATCCAGAGCCATGCCTGTTATGGGCGCTGCTTCAAGTTTTTTTTCCGTATATCTTTCGAGGAGAACGCGTTGTGTTTCATTGGTCGGTGTTTTGTATTTAAACCCGAGATAGATCAACTCTGCCATCAAAAGCAGGCATAGACCAACCAAAACTATTTTTAGGTTTTTCATGCTCCGAGTTTGGCATGTTATTTAATCGCTAAAGTATTGTCAAACAAGTTTAGGGTCAGGTGAAAAATTTTCGCTGTTTATCCGATAGAGGTAGGTCAAGAAATTCCATAACTTTCATGAAATCTTCCCAGATCATTCGTTTGGTTTTTGTGCTATTGTTCCGGAGCACATAGGATGGATGGAAGGTCGGCATGAGTTTTATCCCGTTGAATTCAAGCCATTTGCCACGTATATCCGTCATTTTTCTGGTGCTGTCGTGCCCGAGCAGTCCATTTAGGGCTGTGGTGCCAAGTGTCAGGATTACCTTTGGTTTTACTATTTGCAGCTGGGCGCAGAGGTAGGGGAGGCAGAACTGCATTTCCTCTTTGGTCGGCGGTCTGTTGCCGAATTCCGTTGGCATTTTTGGGCGCCAATTCATGATATTTCCTATATAGACATCGCTTCGGGTCAGTCCCATGGCCGTGATTATTTTCGTCAACAGCTGCCCTGCTCGACCGACAAATGGTTCTCCGGCAATCTCTTCGTCAGCGCCAGGTGCTTCTCCGCAGAGGAAAATATCTGCATCCAAATTTCCCACACCGAAGACTATTTTTTTCCCTGGGTTTAAATTTTCATTACATACCGGGCAGGTCAGGACCTTGTTTCGCAGCCAAAGCCATTGCTCTGATTTGTTACCATCGGGTAGTGAAATGGAATTTTTAGGTTGCGGTTTGATTTCATCCGCTGGATCGATTACTAGTGGCTCTTCGACAACGACTTGGGGAATTTCATCCGATGGAATAATTTCGCTGTTGCTGGAATGAATGGAGTTTTCAGGTTGCGGTTTGATTTCATCCGCCGGATCGATTACTAGTGGCTTTTTGGCAACGACTTGGGGAATTTCATCCGATGGAATAATTTCGCTACTGCTGGCTGAATCGCCGTCGGAGATCAGCGATAGTAGAAATTTTACATTTTCATCGCCGATAGAAATGTCCTCTTGACCTCTTTGTTGCATCGCCTCAAGGGCTTTTATGGTATAATAGATGACTTCATTCATAATTTTAGTCTGTGGTAGAAGTTGATGTGGACGAGAAAATTAATATAAAAGTATAAAAATATTGATTTTTTTGCAAATTATGTAATCTTAACCTAAGTTTCTGTGATGAATATGAAATTTTTTATATCTTTGTTTTTCATATGCTATGCGATAAATGCTACGCTACTTTTGTAGGTTTATAATGTTTAAATAATATTTAAATATTGTTGACAGATGTCGAAAGGTGCTATTTGATATCAGAAATGGGCTCTACAGGTAATATAAATAAAGTTGGTTCGATCAGCGTATTTTCGCTGGCAATGATGAACTTCGCTGCTGTGGCAAATCTCAGAAATTTACCTGCGATGGCTGATTATGGAATGTCTATGCTGTTTTTTTATGGTATAGCAGTGGTGACATTTTTGATTCCAACGGCGGTGGTTTCGGCTGAATTGGCCACGGGATTTCCTGAGGAAGGCGGTATTTTCAATTGGGTAAACAAGGCAATGGGCAACAAAATTGGATTTTTGGCAATATGGCTTCAAAATTTTGCAAGTTTTGTTATTTCGTATGTTCCTGGTGCGTGTTCACTT
>JAIRXD010000026.1 GCA_031268545.1 Puniceicoccales bacterium
ATTCGAACATGCAGATGACTAAAATGGGTATTTGCTGAAAAAGCTTTTTCGATGCATAGAGCAATGATTCTCCCTTTGTCAATAAATTTAGGGCTGGATAAACCAAACATGATAATATCCTTGGCTTCAACCACTTCCAGAGCCTCTTCATAGATATCCATCAATGAAAATAGGATTGGTCTCATCTGCAATCGAAGCTGAAAATTCATTCAATAGGTCTTTTCTTTGCAAAAAATTCAAATTTCTTAGGCCCCCCAGAGAAAATGCACCAATCCTCACCGTGGACTGAAGTTTTCTTCTTAAATTATTATATTGAGGTTTTTGAGCCGTATTTTGCCTAAATGCCTTATCCCGCTGAACATCTCTATTGGTTTTATTTTGCATACTTTCATGAGGACGATCATTTCGCTCATCCCCATTCGGATTGCCGCCCTCGGATAATTTAGCCTGGGGCAAATCATCAACTATTTTCACTTCATTTAAACCAGACCCCGGTGACCAATCATCGCTGACCACATGGGAATTGCTATATTCACAGGTTATACAGGAGCCTGAATCGATATCCTTTTTTTGTTTCACATCAACACATTTTACGATATTAACATTGCCCTGAATTTCTAAACCGTTAACTACTTTGGGAATTTTTCTAGGCCTTCCACGTTTTCTTTTTTCGCCCTCATTCCTGGGTAATACATCCCGACCCTCTTTCTGACCTATTTGGATGTCATTTTTATTCATAAATTTAACACGCTTTTTTATAAAATTTACTAAATTGATTATTCGAAAGATTAATAGTTCTGACATCAATCAAATATTTTAGTAAAAATATTCCATTTTTAGTTTTTACTTACTATCACCGGCTACCATTAATCTAGCCGCTCGTAATCTTTATGACGAGAAATGTTAATTATACAATAAAAAAATTTATTAATTTTTATTAATTTTTACCACAGCATTAATAAGTTCACTGTCAAAATAATTAATATCCATGCCGGCATTGACCACAATACCCTGGCCATTGATTCCACTGGATCTCTCACTTAGTAAAAAAAGCACCACATTTGCCACCTCATCAGTACTGATGGCCTTTTTTCGAAATGTCATCTTTTCGGCATATAGATAGTTATCTATATACCCTGGAATTCCGGCCGATGCACTGGTTTTTAATGGACCGGATTTAACGCAATTGAACCGGACATTTGTATCGGCGCTGAAGGATTTTGCCAAAAATCTTATGCTGCTATCAAGTGCCGCTTTGACAGGAGACATATAGCCATAATTTTCCGCCGTAACCTGGGATGATATGCCCATGGTAACCACCGATGCATTTTTTGAAAATATCGGTTTTAGCATCCGGGACATCTCAACTAGGGAAAAGCAGGATATGGCCATGGATTGTAAAAAATCTTTCCTTGGAGTATCGTGAAATTTGCCAATTCCGGCTGAATAGTTGGCAAAGGCTATGGAATGCACAAAGCCATCGATTTTTTCGCCATTCCCGGCAAGATCTTTGCCCAACCTTAAAATATCCCCTTCATTTTCCACATCACAGAGATAAACTTCCTCGCCATCCATCAGGCTTCCCAAGGCATCCAGTCTAGCTTTGGACCGGAGGCTAAAAATAACATTGGCACCGGCAGATTTTAATTTGGAGGCCACAACCCAAGCAATACTCTTCCTATTGGCCACACCGGCTACCAAAATCCTTTTGTTTTCGAAATTTAAAAAATCCACAAATATATGAAAAAAATTGCAATGCCGTTGGAAAGTTGAAAATGTATGAAATCAGTAATATATATGAAAATCAAAGAAATAATAAGAGTTTCTATAAGTGAACGGATGAAAAGTGAATTTGAATCCGCATATATCTATTTAGGAATGGCTGCCTGGTTCGAATCCACTCCCTACTCTGGCTTTACCAAATGGATGCGATGCCAAGCAAAGGAGGAAATTGAACATGGAATGAAATTTTTTAACTACTTGGCCAATAGAAATTCCCAAATCGACCTCCCGGCCATCCCTTCTGTACTCTGTAGCTATGCATCACCATTGGCTGCCTTCGAAGAGGCTCTTAAACATGAAATAAAAATTACAGCATCCATTCACAATCTATATGCCCTGGCTCTTAAAGAACATGACTACGAAACTCAGGAAATGTTGCTTTGGTTTATAAAAGAGCAGACCGAGGAGGAGCACACAGTCAGCGATATAATCGATAAGATAAAATCCATAAATAATCGACCAGAAAATATGCTAATTGTAGATTCTATTGTTGAGGAAATGGCCAATAAAGATTAATTAGATCTCCATGGAAATCACCATCGTTGGAGCTGGCAATGTGGGTGGGTTTTTGGCAGAGATATTCAGCCAGTCCCACCGAGTAACGGTCATAGATAGCGATTCATCAGTTTCTAAAATGATTTACGAACGCTGTGATGCCCGGGTTGTCTGTGCCAATGGCTGCTCGGCCGAAACCCTGATCAATATAAATATCGAAAATTGTGATTTTTTCATGGCAATGATGAGCGATGATAGATCCAATTTATTGTCGGCTTCCATAGCCAAGGCACTGGGAGCCGGAATGACAATCTGCCGGGCCAGTGATAAAACCTATGTGGATAATTCTCAGCTTAACTATCAATTGCATTTTGGTATAGACATGTTCGTCAACCCTGATGCCCTATCTGCCATAGAGTTCGCCAAAGAGATAATAAATCCAGGCCGGGTGGTCGTAGAAAATTTTGCCCGAGGATCCATCGACGCCCAACAGATAAAAATTAGTGCCGATTCAAAATTTGTTGGCAAGACATTACAAGAAATAAGGCTGGATCCAAACATTAGGATTGGCTGCATCTGTCGGGATGATAAATATGAAGTAGCAACGGCTAAAACCAATATGCATGTAGGTGATATACTGACCGTCATCGGCAACTCCGTGGCCATAAGCGAAATTCGTGACCAGCTAAAGCCCCAAGAATTTCCGGAATCTTCGTCGATAACAGTATTTGGTGGTAACGAAACTGCCATTGCCCTGGTGAGGTATCTAAGTGATTCCAAGTACAAAATTCGCATCATCGAAAAAAATAGAGAAACCTGCGATATTTTATCCCAACAATTTAGGAATGTCACTGTCATCCATGGCGACGCTACATCGGAAATACTGATGAGAGAAGAACAGGTAAACCTCAGTGACTACTTCATTGCCTGCACCAAAGATGATGAGGAGAATATAATGACCTCCCTACAGGCCTGTCATATCGGCACCAAAAATGTTATGCTAATCTTACATAAGGGAGACTATGAAAAAACTCTCATGAATATAACCAAGGGCCTGGGTATTAAAAAAATAATATATCCTCGGGTGGCGACGGCCAATGAATTGATCAAATATCTCTCAATGGAAAAATGCGTGGAATTATCCAGATTCCCCGATAACTCAGGCTCATTTCTGGAATTAAAAATTTCCGAAAAAAGCGACTGCGTTGGAAAAAAAATCAATGAAATTTCATGGCCACCCAATTGTATTGCCGTTGCTTTATCACACAAATTTCATACCAAAGTACCCATGGCAGAAGATACTCTGGAGGCCAACGATCGAATGGTCCTAATCGTCGACAACGAAAGTACAAAAGATCTAAAAAAACTCCTACTTTGATATTTTATTCTAATCCCAACTTAGAACATCCACGGCATCTTTTCTAACCCCTGGATGCACTTCTTTCCCTTGGGCATAGCTGAAAACCGCCACACTTTCATTTAGCCCATCCTCCGGAATCTTTACACGAATCGATGGATATAAATCAAAGGCAGCCTGGGGGATTCTACCAGAAGCTAGCTCAGGATCAGCAAATATGACATAGATAGCCGGATTATTAAATCTATCTGCCAGCCTATCCTTCTGGACGACCGAATTTTGCATATATAGATCATCCTCTGTTATATCTATGAATTTCAACTGTTTTGGATTCAAGTATAGCAAATTTTGCTGCTGAAAAATATCCACATAATTTGATTTACCGACCAACATGGACGCAAATATTTCCGACTTATCAACAAACGAATGAGCCACATTTGGCTTCAATATATCTGGCCAGCAACCATACTCGGTATAATAGCTCTTTAACCCATTGGCTATCTGGGCAATACGCAGTTTCGATTGGGTCAACTTAATGGAGTGGTGGGATTTGGTTATAGTCGGGACCAACATGGATATAAGGACCCCGATGATAGCGATAACAACCACCAGTTCAATGAACGAAGACCCATCTATTTTTTTGTAATTTTTCACAAAATTCCCCCATTATCGGCAACCATATCGTCTCCCTTATCCTGGGAAATTTTACCATCGATACCTACCTGCAGGGTACTAATTCCATCCACACCTGTGCTGATCAATAGGAAAGAATCTCTTGTCCATATACTATTATTTACATCACTTCTGGTGGCGTAATAATATAGATAATCTCGGCCGAATTGATCGACAAATTTCATCCCGGTTCCACTGTTAGCCTCCTTGATTTTTGAGGACACCAGATTGGACCTTTTCCCATCACCCTGGGCTGAATTTGGTGAATTGGCAGGAATACTAACACCAAAAGGATCGATGCTTCCCCTCAGTGCAGCCCATAGAATTTTGCTATTCTCTTCGGTGGAAATATGGCTCAGTAGCCGTGGGTAATCACCGTGAATTTCTTTGTATTTTTCGATGGCAGCCACCAGGCCAACAAGATCTACAATTACACGATTTTTAAGTACATGCTCTTTGTAAATCGACCCGGCTCGACCCAGCGTGGCATACATTAGCATCAATAGGCCAATGGCCACAACCACTTCGATTATGGTAAATCCATGAAATTCGGACACCTTTTTCACTGTAATACCTGAAGGTATGACCATATGTGAGCATTGGGCGAATAGAAACTTTATCTTTTAAAATTTGCCATGGGGTTTCTAGGGCTTCGTTAGCATTCCACCTAGCGCACAACCACCATATCACTATCCACTTTATCATCAAAGGTAAAATTATTTACTCTATTGGGCCCGCCATTCTGTTTATCTTCTCGACGAACATCCAGCCCATTATATTTATTACCAGTTGATTTATTTTTTTCCTCAAAAATATCCTGATCACCAACGGTGATGGGAATCTTAAGCTCATTAAATCCAGAGGCATAGACAAACAGAGAACCGACATCGTTACCACTACCTCCCTCTATTTCTACTTCCACCGAGCTGCTATCTTCCGGAATACTAACCTCAGGCATAATAATGCTATCCGGAATATCGGTGGTAATATCCAATGGCAGGCCACCCTCCGGAGCATCATGATCTATGAAGAAAGATAAGATCATCCTTTTTCCATTGTCCAGGGTTATTGATTCCACATCCGCACTTAGCTCAGAAATATCTACAAAAAATTTACCAATAAATATCCTATCACCACCACTGATTAAAATCACATCGTAGGATGTTTCGGCATCTACTAATGGAATAATAAATTCAATCGCACCCTTCGAAACACTTTTCACCTTCGCAGGTACACCACCAATTCGAATCATATCCCGGGATGAAAATCCAGAACCGAGAATACAAACCTTGGCTCCCACTGGTCCTCTTTCACAATCCATGGTAAGGATATACTTATCGTTTATGGAAAGATTAAAGACTTCGGATTTTTCCACACTTTTAATCACTAGATTATTTTTAGAATCCATGGTCTCCTGTATTAATTCATAATAATAGAGCATTTCCGGAACATCGGACGGAGCTTTGTAATCATAAAAATATGTATTATTGGAATCACCTGGTTTCATCTCGTGCCTCTCCCCGTTGATCACAATATAGGGCTTTATGCCTTTTTTCCGAAGATCACTACTGGTTTTATTAACAGACATGGTAATCGTATATATTCGGGACTGGTTTTTTGGAACTCTACTGGGTGTTATGTCATTCATCACTGACATGGAAGAGCACCCTCCAAGAATCAGACTAAACCATAAAAACGCAAATTTAGCAAAAAATTCTTTCAATTCCATATTTCTCTATTGAATACAAGCATACAAAAATGGATCTGCAAGCAAAAGCTTTAATAAATACACAGATCGGTCTATATATTCATGTCCCGTTTTGTCCAACAAAATGTTCCTATTGCGCATTTTATCAGGAGTCACCATCAAAAATTTCTGTGGACCTTTACATAAAATATCTGGAAAAAGAACTACAAAATATCGAAAACCCTAAAGCTTTCAGTAGTATATACTTCGGGGAGGAACACCAGGAATTCTAACCCCGAAGCATATCCTGACCATTGGCCAGGCAATTAAAAAAAAATGTCCTAAGCCACCCTTCGAATGGACCTTCGAAATGGCGCCATCCACTGTACAAATCGACAGATTAGCCGCATTGAAAGAAATCGGTGTAACACGCATCTCCCTTGGCATACAAAGCTTTAATGATCACACTCTCAAATTATTCGGCCGCAGACAATGCCATCCGGTTGAATCCTACGAAATGCTCCGAACCAATGGTTTTACAAATATCAATATGGATATGATTTTTTCACCAAATCATCAAACCCTCCGGGCCTGGATCGATGACCTTGATCAAGCCATTGGACTCGCACCTGAACATCTATCCACCTATTGCATGACCAAGGAAAATGATTTTAATACTTCTCCGGATGAGGATAAGGAGGTAAAGTTTTATACCGAAACCTGCAATATATTGAGAAGTAATGGCTTTCAACAATATGAGATTTCAAATTTTTGTAAACCTGGCCAGGAATCGCTACACAACATAAATACCTGGAAAATGGGTGAATGGCTAGGCCTAGGTCCTTCGGCTAGCTCCCAATACAGGTTTCGCAGATACACAAATATTCCTTCACTGCGGCAATGGATAACCGGGCTTGATTCCAATGCACCAATACTGATCGATGATACAAAATTATCTACAAAAGACCTATTTATAGACAGCTTGCTGTTTGGCATTCGGATGAATCAAGGAGTTGATTTTACCGAACTAGCGGCTAGATTTGGCGATCACAGTAACGCCAATCTAAAATATCTATTATATAGATTAGTGGATGAAAATTATGCCAATATCAATGAAACAAACATAGCATTAACCGATTCTGGACGTTTGCGTTGTGATGCCATAGAGCTAGAGATTCTTCAATGCTTCTAATTTTTCTTTAAATAGATCGCTATGTTTAACGCCACCCATGGCCAATTCTTCATTTCCACCACCTTTGATGTCGAATTTTTCTGATATTTTTTTAAGCACAATATTGGCTTTTATCCCATTGATTCTGGCTTTTTTAGAACAGGAAACCAAAACAATACCAGACCTATCAGGCATTTTTCCACAAAGCACAAGCCAAAAGCCATCGCATAATTTTTTGGATAACAGTAAGGCTAGGGACTTAATATCAGAAGAGCTCTCTATATCAATGATATCTAAAATAAATTTCAGATCACTTTTCATAGAATAATTACCGGCAAGGACATTGGCCATGGCCTCATTTTGGCTATTTTTCATCGCCTTCAGCTGCCTTTCCATAGAAGCATTTCGCTCAAATATTTTGATAAAATTTTCTGAAACCATGTCGATGGAGCAGGATAATTTTTCTGAAATACTTCTCAAATCACTGGTAACTTTTTCCACAAACCTAAATGCTGTGAATCCAGAAATGGCTTCAATTCTCCTAACACCGGCCGATATGGCACTCTCAGTCAAGATCTTAAAGAAACCTATCTCACCGGTACCTGTGACATGACAACCTCCACACAGCTCGCAGGAAACATCGCCAATGGTCACAACCCTTACGGTCTCACCATATTTTTCATCAAAAAACGCAATACAATTAACTGGTTTTTCTAGAAATGGCATAACTTCGCATTTCACCACCAGATCTTCCAGTATACATCGATTTACAAGATACTCGATATCATGAAGTTGCCCATCCGACAGCGGAGAAAAATGATTAAAGTCAAATCTTAATTTTTCATCATCTACCAAGGAACCAGCCTGTTTAACATGTTTTCCAACTATATCTCTCAGAGCGAAATGCAGCAGATGGGTCGCCGTATGATTCCGTTGGATGGCTTTTCTCCTATCGCTATCAACCACACACTCCACTTCATCACCGGATTTTAGGTTAATATTTTTTAGCAATTTATGCAGTACCAGCTCTGACTCATCCCTAATACTATCTAAAATTTTTATAGATTTACCATTTATATACAAAACTCCTGTATCTCCAACCTCTCCTCCCATTTCAGCAAAAAATGGAGTTTTGTTTAAAACCACAAAGCAATTATCCTTATCTTCAATTGTATCAACGACTTCCGCGAAAAATTTTTCATTTTTATTCAATGAATAACCAAGGAATGGCGTAGATTCCTTTGGACTTGATGCAACAGCTATCGATGTTTTTTTCTGAGCAGATCTGGCCCGTTGACGTTGCATATCCATCTCTCTCTCAGCAGCTTCCATATCTACCACCAGTCCTTTTTCTTCGGCTATCAGTTTGGTCAAATCAATGGGAAAACCGTAGGTATCGTACAATAAAAAAATATCTTCACCGGAAATCACTCCATTTTTATTATGACCACAAATACTATCCAATTCCTTAATACCACGATCTATGACTCGATCGAAAGCATACTCTTCAACTTTTAAAGCATCGGATATAATTGCTTTATTATCAATAAGTTGATTAAATACCGCTCCCATTTTCCCAACCACCACTTCACTTAATTTTGCAAAAAATCCACTGGGCAAACCCATCTTTTTGCCAAAAAGCACTGCTCGGCGAAGAATTCTTCTCAGCACATAATTCCTTCCTTCATTGCCAGGTAAAATTCCATCGGCGATGCCAAATGTCAGGGCCCGAGCATGATCGGCAATGGCCCTGAAATAAAAATCGACTTTCTCAATGTCTGACATGCAAGACCTTGAACTAGAAACATTTCCAGTATATTTTAATCCCGATAGGCTCTCAAGCTCCGCGAATATATAGCTAAATAAACCACTGTTATAATTTGATGGCAATTTTAAAAAATTTCTGAAATTATCACTGCTGGCCATTATGCCAGCAACTCGCTCAAATCCCATGCCTGTGTCCACATGTCTTTTGGAAAGCTTTTCAAAGGAACCATCGAGTTTGGCATTGTATTGAATGAATACCAAGTTCCAGATCTCTAAGCATTTACTTGATCCAACATTGATAAGACAGCCCATGCTATCCCCTTTTCTGTCAGATCCATATGAATCTCAGAACAGGGACCGCAGGGACCGGTATCGCCCATCATCCAAAAATTATCTTTTCTGGAACATTTTTTTATATGTATTTCTGGATCAAGATGTTCTGAAGTAAACAAATCCGACCACATCTGGAAAGATTCCTCGTCAAATTCTGCCGGTTCACAATTACCTGGCTGATAAACCGTGGCATAGAGTCTATCTTTGGGGAATTTCCAAACCTTTGTCAAAAGCTCCCAGGCAAACCCTATGGCCTCCTTTTTAAAGTAATCGCCAAAGGACCAGTTACCGAGCATCTCAAAAAAAGTATGATGGTAGGTATCGAACCCAACATCGTCCAGATCATTATGTTTTCCACCGGCCCGGATGCAGGTCTGAACATTCGCAATTCTTCTATCCACCGGTTCGCGACTTCCTAAAAAGTATGGTACAAACTGGTTCATGCCAGCATTCGTAAATAGCAAATTTGGTGATTCAGGCAGTAACGATGCCGATGGCAAAATTTTATGGCCACGGTTTGAAAAAAAATCAATAAAACCACTGCGTATTTCTTCTGAATTCATTTTGATCAGGAATTATAATTAACTCCATCAATGCAAAACCCAAACAATTTTAAAAATTCCTCGCGATAGCCGGAAAAATTCGATAGTTCATCAATGGTTTCGGTGGTTATTTTCGAAAATATATCCATGACCGTGGACTGCACATCGGCCCTCATTTCCAGATCATCGAGCCTTATTCTTCCCTGGTCATCTAGCTGTAACTCATTGACATTATATAACTTAGATGAAAATAACCTATACATTTGCTCCAGGCAACCTTCCCATAGATTTTTCTCTTTCATGACCTTCATCAATATGGAAATGTATAAAGGAACCACCGGAATTGCAGCACTGGCCTGGGTTACAACCGCTTTATTGACAGAAACATAAGCCCTACCGCCAAGTTTTGCCAACACTATGCTCAACTGCTTTCTCGTTTCATCCAGATGTTCCTTGGCCCTACCTATGGTTCCTTTGGCGTAGATTGGCCAGGTCATCTCCGGCCCTATATAGGAGTAGGCGATGGTCTTCACTCCATCAGCTAACACCTTGGCGGACAACAGGACATTTATCCATCTAGCCCAGTCTTCTCCGCCCATGACCTTCACCGTATCGAAGATTTCTTTATCATCGGCCGGCTCTAGCTCTATTTCGCAAATCTTAGCCTTATCGGTATTGATTGTTTTGCTGGAAAAGCGCTCGCCTATCGGCTTCAACACTGATTTATAAATCTCTCCGGTCACCGGATCGACCCTCTTCGATGAAGCCAAACTATAGATAACACAATCCACCTGGCCGACTCTTTTCCTGATGAGATCGATGGTGGCAGTTTTTATTTCATCGGAAAATGCATCGCCATTAATGCTTTCAGAGATTAAACCAAGAGCTGTGGAAATTTTATCCAGAGCCTGGGCATTGTAAAATCCTGGTGATCCAAACTTCCCTTCTCCCTCCGGTCTTTCAAAAAACACACCGATGCTATTGGCATTGCAACAAGCGCTGGCAACCATTTTACTAGCTAACCCATAGCCGGTGGATGCCCCAATTACAAGCACATTCCTAGGTCCATCGGAAATCACTGGTCTGTTCTTTAAATATGCAATCTGTTCTTTCACACTAACTTCGCAACCGACTGGATGGGTAGTTGTGCATACAAATCCACGCACTTTTGGTTGAATAATCATAACTGCTATCACAACTAAAAAGTTTTTGAAATCAATACGACAAAATTATCCATGATAGTTCAAAATTTCAGCAACAGTGGGCTGGGTCGTGCCGAGTTTTTTTACCACTATTCCTGCTGCAGTATTCGCAAAATGAGCAGCCTTCCTCAAATCGGAACCGGCTACCAAGGCCGCGGTCAGACAGGCAATCGATGTATCTCCAGCCCCGGATACATCGAATACCTCACTGGCGTAGGTAGGAATGTTATCTATTACATCTCCATTATGACACAACAACATACCGTCAGCACCCAGGGTTATAACAAGATTTTTTGGTGAAAATTTTTTAAAAATATTTTTACACACAACTTCGGAATCAAAATCATCGATCTGGGCCTCTTCGTCCATGCCGGCCAACTTCATCGATTCTTCTTTATTTGGGGTCATCAGATCCATATTTTTATAGGCAATGCGATTCTTTGGCTTGGGATCCATCGCCACAAATATCCCGGCCCCATGGGCCACATTTTCCACATGCTGTACAAGTTCCGAAGAAATAACACCCTTCGCATAGTCGGATATCAACACCGCATCGTTACTCTCCACTTTCACCTTAATAAAATCCTTAACATCTTCCAGGGTAAAGGCATAAAAATTCTTCTCCTGTTCCACATCCAATCTACATAGCTGCTGATGCCGAACCAAAACCCTGGTCTTTAGTATGGTTGACACAGATTTTCTGATACAAAAATCTTGATCAATTTTAATTCCCGACGAGTGTAAAATACTTTCTAATTTATCTCCATAGCCATCGTCTCCGATGATACCGCATACCTCCACATCTACACCTAACGCTTTCAGATTCAATGCCACATTGGCTGCTGCACCGAGCATATATTTTTCACTCTGTACACTCACCACCGGCACCGGTGCCTCGGGCGAAATCCTAAAAACGTCACCAAAAATATATCGATCCAACATGATGTCTCCAAGCACAAAGATTTTGAGCCGGGAAATGTTAGTTAACAGCTTATCCATAAATAAATTATAAAACTACAGTCTTTTTAAAAACTTCGCTATGGAATCAATAACATAATCCATTTGACCAGAGGATAATTCCGGAAACATCGGGATACTAAGTGCCTCTAACGCAAGTTGTTTTGCCACAGTTATATTTTCCTTACCCTTGGAATTATTGATGAAACATTTCTGGTCCGACAATGGAATCGGATAGTATATCTGGCAGCCAATATTCTTTTCGTCCAAAAATCGTTTCAATTCATCTCTTTTGCCGGATTTTAGACGCAATGTATACTGATTAAATGTGTGAAAATTTCTCTGTTTTTCCACCGGTAAAATAATGGCACAGGATTCGTCAAAACCAACGCCATCGATCTTTGACATAGCATCGGAATAATATGCAGCATTACTTCTTCGCCGTTCTATATAGTCAGCCATATGTGACATTTTAGTATTCAACATGGCAGCCTGCAACGCATCGATCCTAAAATTTCCCCCGAGATAGTCATGATGGTACTGCTTCGACATACCATGCATACGCAGTATCCTGGCTTTAGTCGCAAGTTCATCATCATTAGTTACAAGCATCCCGGCGTCACCAAATCCCCCAAGATTTTTACTAGGGAAAAAACTATAGCAACCAAAGGTGCCAAATCCTCCAACCTGCTGACCATCGAATCTAGCACCGGCAGCCTGGGCACAGTCTTCGATAATGTGAATATTTTTTTTGCGACAAATATTTAAAATATTATCCATGGCAGCGGCTTGACCAAATAAATGTACCGGAATGATTATCTTTGTTCGCTCAGAAATTAAATCTTCGATTCTAGCCGTATCGATGTTGAAATCATCGGCAGAAGTATCGCACCAAACCGCTGTGGCCCCTAGCCTACTTATGCAGCTGGCAGTGGCAAAAAAGCTATAGGCCGGACTTATAACTTCGTCGCCTGGGCCGATTTCTAGTACCATCAATGCCAGCAATAATGCGTCGGTACCCGAAGATACACCAATTCCATGCTTAGCACCAATCAAAGCAGCAAAATTTCTCTCAAAGGCTTCGACCTCAGGCCCAAGGATAAACTGTCCCGAACAAAAAATTCTATCAAAGCCATCTTTTAAATCATCATAAATCTCTGAGTTCTGCTGCTTTATATCTAACAATGGTACTTGCATAAGTCATTCACTGCTAATAAAAAAAATAAATGCAAATGTTTCTATCATGGCTAGGAAATATAGCTATCGATATATAAATAGGTGAACATTGTCGCACCAGAATTCTTTTTATGCCAAGATTTTAAACGACAAGATAGCTCTTTCCTTCTATATTCATCTTCTACCAAATCGATTATTTCTTCCCTGGCAGAATCAAAATCCGAAACCCGAATACTGGCCTGTTCCTTTTCCAGCGATGAACACAGTTGTGAAAAGTTATTCATGTGATTCCCATAGACCATCGCCAGACCAAAAGCCGCTGCATCGATGGGAGATTGCCCCCCCATATTATTGCCTAGACTCTTACCTATGAATGCGATATCAGCCAATTGGGTTAATATGGCTAACTCTCCGGTAGTATCAAGTAGACATACATCAACCGGGTCCTTTGCTAACCCCAGTGATCTTTGATGCCAACTTAAACCACTTTTTTCAAGCATATGAATGATTTCTTTTCGTCGTTCAGCATGCCTTGGGGCCAATAATAAACCCACTCGATGACCTAGGGCTTTCATTTTCAGAATGCCATCTATCAACATCTCCTCTTCTCCTGGCCAGGTGGACGATCCCAAAATTATTAGGCGATCACCAGTTAAGCCAAGGGTTTTCAAAAGACTGATCCTATCATCCTTTGTCAGTTCCTGAATGGCCAGATCGAATTTCATATTGCCTGAAACCACAACATTTTTTGCACCAAACTCTAAAAATACCGAAGCATATTCATCCGATATAGCAACTATATGTGTAGGCAAAGAAAATATAAATTTGGTGATTTTGGGAAATTTTCTGTATCTATTCATAGACTTTTCCGAAACCCTCGTATTGATAAAAAACAACGAAATGTTTCGAATTTTTGCCTGATACATATGTTCTGGCCAGGCTTCGCCATCAACCATCAACGCCACATCAGGGTCTATATTTTTCCAGGCACTGCGGCTACAGAAATAAAAATCCAATGGAAATAATCCACATAACACAGCTGAATTGGAATATTTTTTTAATATTAGATCATAGGCTGTACTTGTGGTTGTGGTAATAGCTACCTCATATTTTTGAAGTAAAAGTTTCATGAGTCCATCGATGGAGTTGACCTCTCCGACACTGACAGCCTGGATCCATATTCTCTTTTTCGCTTTCTTTGGCAACTTTTTGAAAATTCCAAAGCGATTGCTAAAGTCCTTAGAATAACCACCGCGCCTCTTGATTTTTAGCAAATATTTTGGCAGCATCAATAACGCCACCGGTAAAAATAGCAGACGATAAAGCCATATCATACTAAACCATCAGATAAACAAGAATCACGGATTTACAAGCATTGATGCCTGGATAAATCAGGCTGCCTTGGTTGGCTTCTGGATATTTTTTACGAATAACCAAAAGCCACATTCATGGACCACAAAGAGGATCCTTTTTATTTTTTACTATGAAAATTCAGAGCAATTTTTCTACCAATTTGATTACTTTTAATCTTGGTGCAATGATCTTTGTAAATATCTATTAGCTTGCCCGGAGTCAGAAAAATGACTAAAAAGCGGAGCATTCACTTTTCCAAGGATAATTTTTTTGCCAATCTGGGCAGTTGTGGATTCAGAACTATTTTTAAAAGGCCTATCACTCACTATATCACCTTTTACACTTAATTGATATATTCTTTCACTGGCTCTTATCAATTTATTACTTGATAAATTTGCTCTCAACAAAATTATTTTACTAATTGGTGCAGGATTTACCACTATGGCATCCAACTCAAGTACCGTCGCAGCCAGCTGAGCCATGCCACCGCCCATTGAATAGCCAGAGATAATTAATTTATCTTCACCGAAACATTGCCCGGCCATATCCGCCAGAGAAATGGCTCTTTTATATACTTTATCAATAAATCCCAAATGTTGTTGAATATCGGTAATTATGCTCCCAGATCTCCCAGCGGAAAATTCAGTACCACGGAAAGATAAAAATATTCTTCCAGTGTTATCGTTATAACCCAGCTTAGCCTCAAATGCACTACCTTCTCCATCTTTAGTGCTTAATGGACGGATTATCCCATCATCACAAAACTTAAGGCCACCCCTACCCAGTTGGGCTACAAATACATTAACCATTTCTTTGATTTCTGGCGGTAATAAATTAAAAGGCGGTAATAAATCAGAAATGTCTTTTGGCTTTATTATACCAGTAGGATTTAAGTAGCAAGCAAACTCCGAAGCAAACAGGAGGTTTTGTTTAAGGGTATCATTCGATATTTCATCCAAATTAACATAGGTCTGCGAGCTAATTACAGAAACTTCATTTAAAATTCTAATTAATTTTCTTTTACTAGATCCACCAATACGTGAGCCAAACAGTTTCCTATTTAGGAAGTTGAAATCTCTGGTCAAT
>JAIRXD010000032.1 GCA_031268545.1 Puniceicoccales bacterium
CTCTGTCGATCATATAAAAATACTACGCACTGATGACGCTCCAGCTCTTCAAGTTCCTCTGGGGTAAGATTTTCGAGTTTCTTTTGTCGAAATTTTTTAAATACTTCGCTATGTTTACGCTTCCACTTTTCAAGTTCCTCTGGGGTAAGACTTTTGCGTCTTTTTTGTTGAGATTTTTTCAATACTTCGTTCTGTTTACGCCTCAGCTCTTCAAGTCCCTCTGGGGTAAGGTTTTCGCGTCTCTTTTGTTGAGATTTTTTCGTTGCTTCGCTATGTTTACGCTTCCACTCTTCAAGTTCCTCTGGGGTAAAATTTTTGAGTCTCTTTTGTTGAGATTTTTTCGATTCTTCGCTATGTTTATGCTTCAGCTCTTCAAGTTCCTCTGGGGTAAGATTTTCGCGTTTCTTTTGGGCTAATTCACGTTCGTGATTTCTTTTTTTCCTGCAGCCATCTTTGAAAATTTCAATGGCATCGTTCAGGATATTATCCATAGATGGATCCGGCGATTTTGCTATGGCACTACTGATTTGTTTAAGAGAAATTCTACTTTGTATTATCCTGCGAGCATTTGCAACTTCTTCTTTGGAGGACTGGATGATATTTTGGTCCATTCCCGATTCCGTGATAAGTGCATGGCGGACAAGTATTTCCAGGGCTTTAATTTCACGCTCATTGGGATCGTTCGTGCGCACTGCGAACAGGGAGACACTCATCTGCCCGCAGCTAAATAATGCAAATAAAATACACAGTAGTTTAGAATTTTTCATGATCAAATAACAGACTTTCATTTTATCTATGTGTAGATTTCGTCTAGTAAAATTTTTATATAGACCAAATAATTTGGTCCCTATTGTCAACGATTCATTGGCCTGGTCGGAAATAAATAATAGATCTAAAAATAATACTGTGAATTTTGTTGGGCCATGAGCCTATTGCATATATTATTGGATTTATATGTAGATGAGATTCGATGGGAATTATTTTACAGATCGATTCCCCATGGCCATTGATGACAAAATATACACCGAGTTCGTTAATCAAACCCGGTGTATTTCCTATAATTAATCCTAGTAATGAGCTATTTTATCATGATTTTGTTATTGTAATCGATAAATTAATCAGCGATATTATCTATATGTGTAACAAGTTCAGTTTTTATAGCATCTTGTTCGTCATATAATTCATCGAGCACTTCTTCAATAGAGTTAGCTTCATCTTCATGTTTATCAAGTTTTTTAAAGAGATCTTGTTTTTCAACCTCGCTTTTAACGAGATCGGTAATGCTAGTGGCCAATTCATTGGCTGTATCACTACCTTCGTCTTCATCAATATCATTGATTTCTTCATAATACTCCTCATCTTCGTATGTTGAATCATATCCAGCATCAAGCTGATTAACCCCAATTAGTACACATATCCAAACAAATAATAA
Source organism: Puniceicoccales bacterium (assembly GCA_031268545.1). Classification (GTDB taxonomy): domain Bacteria; phylum Verrucomicrobiota; class Verrucomicrobiia; order Opitutales; family LL51; genus JAIRTH01. Next base: position 1,433 of record JAIRXD010000032.1, read on the forward strand.
TCCATGTTTCATAATTTTTATTTAAATTAACGAAATGTAGTATATAAAGAAATTATTGGTAGTCAATGCTGTTTTTAGCGTATATAATTATTAATTTAGGTCTTTTGCGTTTTTGGTGAAGCAATTTGCGGCCAGTCTTAGGCTGGTGCAGATTAGGAAAATAGGTAATCCTATGAGGAGAAATCGTACCAAGACTTTATCTATGAAGTTAAGGGCCCAAAGTATCCGATCGGCAATTTTTTGGATTTTCATTACAAATTTTTCAAACATTCTATTTGTTTCAGGGATGGCAAACAAAATTCATTAGGCTTTCCATTGATTTCTTTCTTTTATATATTGCGAATCTTTGGCCTCGTTTGATTCCATTAGAATTTAATTGTCCGACGCTGGTTATTATTAAATATCGAAAAAATTATGATTGTTATAGATAGATTATGTGAAGATTTGGCCATGAAACATTCTGTGGCAATGCCAAGCGACAGTAAGCCGAATTTCGATTGGGCTTCGGTGGTGCAAAATGATGTATATATTGATCGGTCAATTGCCGAGGAAGTGGCTAGGCAGGTAGGCAGTGCGATAACCGATTTGATGCTTGCTACCAGCAATGACGAAATTTTTTCCGAAAAAAATAAATCCATAGTGATCGACATAGTACGTCAGGTATGTGATGAAATTTCTGATGATCAAGAGGTTAATATTCATGACATCATTTCGGATGTGTTGGTGCGAAATTCTTTACACGACATTGCCAGGTGTTTTTTAATGAAATTAGCCTATGGTAACGATAACGGTTTAGGTGTTGATCAAAGCCTTATCAATGTGAAACTTATAAGAAGAAACGGCAAAATTGTTCCCTGGAATAAGGACAAGGTGGAACAAGCTGTCCGCAGGGCATTTTTGTCTCAATGTTTAGATCCAGTTTCATCAAAGCTTATAGCCGAAAATGTGACCGAACGGGTAATTTCTTCCGGTGCGAAATTCATTCATATAGAACAGGTTCAGGATTTGGTCCAGGAGGAATTGATGAAAACCGGTAATTTTAAAATTGCCGAGGCTTATATTTTATACCGGGCGGAGAGAGCTCGGTTGCGCAATGATATCAATAGAGAAGTCATGACCACTTCTGGCCAGGAGGGGTTGCAGCGGGCGATGATTCTCGTGAAAATGACCGATGGATCGGTTTCATTTTGGGATGGTAGTGATCTAAGGGAAAGGATCAGTTTTGCCAGAATTGGTCTGGATTTTGCGATCGGTTTTGAGGAAATAATGACAGCACTCCGTGATAATATACCTGGAGAGTTGTCTGAATCTGAGTTGGAAAGCCATATTTTGGCAAATGCCTGCAAATTGGTGAGGAAGGATCCGAATTTTTCCGTATTTGCTTCGAGGTTATCCCTATCCTATTTGTATCAGCATATCCTGGGATGGAACCCTCTGGATAAAGATATTGATGGACTGCGCAGACTGCATCGAAATTATTTTATTAAATATATCCGAAGGGCCGTTGACCTTGGCCTACTGGATGGCGATATGCTGAGGTATGATCTACCTAGGCTGGCGGATTGCCTTTCGATTAGTGCCGATCTGGATTTTGACATAGTTGCAACTATGTCCTTGATGGACAACTACCTTCTTCGGGATCCAAACACCGGACTGCTGCTTGAAACTCCCCAGATATTTTGGATGCGGGTTGCCATGGGTATTTTCCTAAAGGAGGAGATTAGCTGGGATGACATTGCCATGTCGCTGTATAACCTGTTCAAGGACAGGGTGTTCTGTGTTTCTGAGCAGGCACTGTACTTCGCTGGTACCAGGAATTCGCAGCTGATGTCTGACTATATATATTCGGTCAATGATGATATTGAAAGCATTTTAAATAAATGTGTTATCGAAAGTGCGCTTATTTCAAGGCTTGGTGGGAATCTAGGCGGATCCTGGACGGCGATAAGAGGCAAGGGCGGGCAAATTAAAGGTACCCGTGGGGTCACCAATGGAATTATTCCTTTTATGCAACTGCATAAGCATCAACTTGCTATCATGACCAGTGGTGCCGGTGCGATGGTAGGATCTGGTTGTGTGAGCTGCGAAATTTGGCACTCGGACATACTAGATTTTATTGGTTTTGGAAAAGAAAAATCCCCGTCTTCGAATGGCGGTAGGTTGAGCACTTCGGTGTTGATTCCGGATCTATTTATGCGGAGAGTGAAGGATCAAAAGTCCTGGACATTGCTCAAAATTGATGATGCCAAGGTACTTATTAAATCCTATGGTTTGGAATTTGAGACCGAATACGAAAAATTGGAATGTTTGGCAAAGGAGAATAAAATTTGGAGTAAGACTATAAATGCCAATGAGTTATGGTTTGTATTGCTCAGGAATGTATTTGAAACCGGAAATCCGATGATATTGTTTAAAGATCAGTGCAATAATTCTGCTATGGGGGCGATTGATGGCTGCATTAATAGCGCTGGTCCGGGCCATTCGGTACTTTTGTCGGCCGGTGACGATGAATCCATAGCCTGCGGTTACGGATCGATAGTGATATCTAGATACATAGATGATGACGGCAATATAAATTTTGTCAAACTTCATGAAGATGTGGCCACATGCATCCGGGCGATGGATTCTATGATAGATGTGAATTATTTTCCCACAGAAACTTCGGTGGCCAGAACCAGGTTTTATCGGCCTATAGGCTTGGGCATGACTGGGTTACAGAACGCGTTATATAAATTAAATTACGAATTTGATTCCGATGAAGCCATAGAATTTGCATCCATGTGTGCACGGAAAATACTACTTTTCGCTCTGGAGGCGTCCTGCCAACTGGCCCTGGAGAAGGGGAAATTTGCTGGGTTTCGGAATTCCCGTTGGGGAAGCCGTAGGCTGCCCTTCGATCTGGATAAAGGTGCTGGTTTTTTGAGTAAATTTGATGCCGAAGATATGGAAGTGATTGATGCCATCAAAATGTCGATAACTCGTTCTGGCCTAAGAAATTGTTCTCTGTTGGCCTATTCGACCGACGAACGTATATCGAAATTGATGGGATGTTTCCCGGGAGTCTATCCGGTGACGCGAAACATATTCAAAAAATCCTATGGTGGCAGCGATGTGATTATGTTTGTTAACCCAGCCATGGTGAAGACGTTAAAGCAAGAAAACATTTGGACCGATGACGTCTTTGAGCAGATATGTTATTTTGATGGTGAGATTGCCGCCATAGATGAAATTCCGAATGATATCAAGGCGAAATTTAGGACGGCTTACTCCATTGATACGGAGAAATTGATAAAAATGTACAGAAATCTTCAGTGCTGGATAGATCAGGGTCTGGCAGTCAGATTGTACCTAAGCTGCAGTGACATAGAAGAAATTTCCACCATGTACATCCGTTGTTGGGAGAGTGGAATAAAATCCATTTACGAATTGAAGCCAAGTGCACCTCCGGCGGCCAATTTACACTGCCGACCCAGTAGAAGTTTGGCAACTGAGTCGATGGGTACGTTAAAAAACTATCCATCCACCATATAATTTTCGAACAACATTTTGAAACTTCTTCTCTGATTTTGATATTTTTATATTTATTATAAATAGTACTGAATGCCAACATTTTCATGGTTCATGGATGAATTTTAAAATAACCCAAAATTCTTTGTGCTGTTTCATTGCGTTGATGTAGAAAAATATTTGACAGATGTAATGAGAATTTAGATGGTCCATAATCATGATCTGCAACCAGGAAATATGTTTTTGTTATTTGCATATTCAGCCAGTTGTTGAGGTTTTTTAAGGAGGTTTATAAATGCAAGAAGATGATAATAGTGAATTGCTAGCGGTTCGGCGGAACAAATTGGCAGAGATGCGCAGTGAGGGTTTTGATCCTTTTAGGCAGAATTGGGATCAGCAATATACATCGGCCCAGGCTAAAAAATTGTTCAGCGATAATGATGACATTGAGGTTTCTGTGGCCGGAAGAATTGTGGCCTATAGACTTATGGGTAAGGCAAGTTTTATTAAATTGCTAGATCGAGATGGCCATATTCAGCTGTATATTTCCCAGGATGACATCGGAGAAGATGAATATAGAAATTTTAAAAAATTAGATATCGGCGATATTATTGGCGCAAAAGGCAAGCTGTTTAAGACCAAAACCGGTGAGATAACCGTACGAGTCGATGGGTTTAGGCTTCTGGCAAAATCGATGCGGCCGCTGCCAGAAAAATGGCATGGACTTACCGATGATGAACAAATTTACAGACAAAGGTATCTGGATTTAATCGTAAATCAAGAGTCGAGAGCCAGGGCTTTCAAAAGGACGGAAATTTTGAAAGAGATTCGCAAGTTTTTGTGGAGTAGGGAGTTCACGGAAGTTGAAACTCCAATGCTGCAAAATATACCCGGTGGGGCCGCGGCAAAACCGTTTATGACTCATATGAATGTCCTCGATCATGATTTTTATCTAAGAATATCATTAGAGTTGTTTTTAAAGCGGATGTTGGTTGCAGGTTTCGATCGGGTTTTCGAGCTGGGCCGAGTATTTAGAAACGAAGGTCTTTCCAGGAAACACAACCCAGAATTTACGATGATAGAACTTTACCAGGCCTATTCAGATCATCGGGGGATGATGGATCTTATCTATGACCTGATTCAGCATCTGTGTAAAACCGTCCTTGGCAAGACGAAGCTGACCCGTTACGATGGAAAAGAGATCGAATTGTCGGGGAAGTGGAGAGAGGAAACCTATGGTAATCTCGTTATCGAAGCCACCAAAGATGGGCATTGGTTTTCCCGAACAAAGGAAGAGAAGCTTAAGGCCTGCAAGGAGTTAGGCGTCGAAGCAAATCCAGACCAGGAGGATTATGAAATCACCGATGATGTTTTTGGCAAGTTGGTGGAGCCGAATCTGATACAGCCCACTTTTGTTTTGGAGTTGCCGAAGGAATTGTGCCCATTGGCCAAATTAAATCAGAAAAATCCGAAGCTCTTGGATGTGTTTGAGTTATGTATCAATGGCCAGGAGATTGCTCCGTCTTACTCCGAGCAGAACGATCCGTTTATCCAGAGGGAAATGTTCGAGGCTCAGGTGGGCGAGGAGATACAAAACCTTGATAATGAATTCCTTTTGGCCCTTGAGTATGGCATGCCTCCGGCCGGTGGCATGGGTATCGGTATAGATAGGTTGGTGATTTTACTTGCCGAAGCAGATAATATCAGAGATACGATTTTATATCCCACGCTTAAGCCGTTGACAGATTGATAGATGAGAAGAGTTTTTATCAAGACCTATGGCTGTCAGATGAATGAACGAGATTCGGAATCGATTCACTCATTCCTCCAGGCCAGTGGTTTTGATATGGTCGATAACGAAACATCGGCGGATGTTATCATCTTGAATACCTGTAGTGTTAGAGAACTTGCTGAGCTGAAAGCTTTAGGCAAATTGGGCTATCTTGCTCGGCGAAATATTGTTCTGTGTGTGCTTGGCTGCATGGCTAAGAATCTAGCCGAAGAAATAAAAAAACGCGTACCTGGCGTGGATATAATTCTTGGCCCAGGCGATTATAGTAAAATTGGCGACTATATAGAAGATATAATTTCTGGAAGAAGAACTTTTATAATTGATGTCGATTCTCCTGGGGCAGAAAATAACTTGGATATGGATTCGATGCACAATGTAACTCAAAGGCAATCAAGTGCTTTCGTTTCGATAATGTCCGGATGCAATATGCGATGTAGCTATTGTATTGTCCCTAAAACTAGAGGCACTGAAAGATATAGGGCAATGGAAGATATCATACTGGAGATCAACAAATTAGCGGACAATGGCATCAAGGAAGTGACGCTGCTTGGTCAAATAGTTAATCGCTATGGGTTTCGCCAGATAGAGCAAAAGGATGGCAAGAGTGCCTTTGTTCAACTATTGGAAAAAATTCATGAAGTTCCTGGTATTAAACGAATTAGATTCACCTCTCCCCATCCGGTTGGATTTCATCGCGACCTCATCGATTGTTACAAAAATCTTCCAAAGTTGTGTTCTCAGGTGCATTTGCCTGCGCAGAGCGGATCGAATAGGATATTGAAGGCGATGCGAAGGGCATATAATCGGGATGATTTTATAAAAATTGTTCAAGCTCTGCGAGATACGGTGCCAAGTATATCGGTTTCCACCGATTTGATCGTTGGATTTCCTGGCGAAAATGATGATGATTTTTCGGAAACATGTTCGCTTTTCGATGAGGCCAGATTTGACATGGCATTCATATTTAAATATAGCGATCGCAGGGGGACTGTAGCTGCTTCAATGCCGGATCAGGTGCCACGGGATGTGAAAGAATATCGGAATGCTGTGCTGCTTAAAAAATTGGCAACGCACTCTAAGGCCTATAACGACAAGATGTTAAACACATTACAGATGGTTCTTGTGGAAGGAAAGGCACGGCGTGGAGAAAATATTTTTCAGGGACGAGCTAATAATCATCGAAAGGTACTATTCCCTGGCGATGATTTGGATGTCGGTGAGTTTGTGGATGTTAGGATAACATCATCCGCAGTTACCACATTATATGGCGAGAAAATTTAATCCTAGCCGTAGCACTTGGAAGCTATCGGTTTTTATAATTTAGTGCCATAAATAGTACAATTGAAAAAAATAGCATTCCTATTGAATCCCAAGTCCCTCCAATACAATCACCTAGTTTGAATATTATCAATGATGTGGCAAGTGCTGTGGCCATTTTATGGCGAGAAAAAATTAATTTTACGGCGCACATTATTGGAAATATCCAGAAAAATAAAAATCCAGGAATTCCACATTTATACATAAATCCCAAGGCGGTTGCATGGGGCATGGTGCAAAATGATTCAGAAAATTCGAAGTTGTTGTGGTTGTAGTTTCTAGCTCCCAACCCTCGGCCGCATATCAGTTCAATATTTGCATCTTTTAGCACGTTCATAATTTCAAAAAATCTATTTTCTTCATCTAATTTTGTACTGGCGATGCGGTCTTTCAGAGGCTAAAACAGGTCTAGATCTGCGAGATAAAGTGAAGAAAATATTCCGATGGCCGATACAGATGCTATTACCAGATAAAGATTTGTTTTATTTATGCTCGAAATTATGGCCCACAATGTGCAGATCATGTATATGAGTAGACTTCCTCGGCTGCCTGTCAATGCTATGATGATCAAAATCAGCAGCCATGATCCCAGGAGTGGAGTCGTACTGCATTGGGATAAGCGTTTGTAGCACAATACGATAGGGAATAATCTTATGGAATAATCTATGGCAGTTATGATTGACATATTTATCAATCTTTGATGTTTATCTGCGGTGTAAAGTGACCAGATGGTTGCTAGGATTGCCAGCAGAAAAAGATAGTGGAAACAGATGGTTAACGTCTTTGCAATCACTATGTTGCCTTTTGTTGCGCATAGCATCGTTCCGATCAAAAATCCCGAGAGGGCTATGAGATCGGACAGCAGGCTGTACCAAGAAAAGAATGGCCTATGGAAATTTATCAGACCTAGGATGATGCCGTATAACATCAGTCCAAGGCATAGGTAATACGTTAAGCCACAATTACATGGCGATCTAATGTATTCAAAAAAAACCGAAATCGCGAAAATTCCGTAGATCAAAATTCTCCATGGATGCGAATCTTGATATAAATTTCCATGGACCAATAGGCAGTAGGCTAGAGCATATAGAACCAGCAGCTTGCCGCTGGTTCCACATTTGACCTTGGCTTGCCGATGAGCTTTCAATCGGTCAATTTTGCTGTTGCACAAAGTCCTCGAACCCAGGCCCTTCGGTGTCAAAATCTCCTTCGAAAAATCCGTGCAATTGGCGTATCCTCGTTGGATGGCGCATCTTTCTCAGTGCCTTGGCTTCGATCTGGCGAATCCTTTCCCTGGTAACACTAAATGTTTGGCCGACTTCTTCCAGTGTTCTGCTGTAGCCGTCCTTGAGACCAAATCGCAGCATCAAAACATCGCGTTCCCTTTCGGTCAAGCTGACCAACACGTCATCTATCTTCTCCCGCAGCAAACTGTAGGCGGTCATGTCATAGGGATTATCCGCGCTCTTATCCTCGATAAAATCTCCAAAACTGGAATCTTCGTTGTCGCCCACCGGACTCTGGAGCGAAATTGGTTGCTGGGCCATCTTCATTATCGCCTTTACCCTCTCCAGAGGTAAGCTCATTTCGCTGGCAACTTCTTCGGCGGATGGTTCATGGCCAAGTTCTTGTTGCAATTGACGTTGGATTTGCATGACCCGATTAAGTACCTCTATCATATGCACTGGAATTCGGATGGTTCTAGCCTGATCGGCAATGGATCGAGTGATCGCCTGCCTTATCCACCAGGTGGCGTAGGTGGAGAACTTGTAGCCGCGGCGGTATTCAAATTTCTCAACGGCTTTCATCAGTCCCATATTTCCTTCTTGGATAAGGTCTAGGAATGTCAGGCCACGGTTGGTATATTTTTTTGCTATACTGATGACCAACCTCAAGTTCGCCTCGACCATTTCGGTTTTAGCCTTATGGGCCTCGCGCATGTATTCTCGAAATTTTTTTACTATTTCCAGGAGCCTGAGCGGAGTCACTTGATGCTTCAGCTCTAGCTTTTTCATAGCTTTTTTTATTCGATTGGACATTTCGGTGGTATCAATGTTTTTTTTGGCAGAGAGAGATGCAACTCGTTCTGATTCATGGGCTAGCTGTTCTATTTGTTTTAGATCTGGCCTTAATCTTTGGAGAAAATCTTCGAAAATCTTCATTTTAAAACAGAACCGTTTCATGACGGTTTTTAGTTGGGCCTGAAATTGTTTTAGCCGTTTCTGTTCGATCTCTCGATTTCCTTCGGCTGATTGTAAGTGGTTCCAGATGTCATAGATACGCTCCAACAAGAGCTTGCTGTCCTGGATGGAACGCTCGAGGATTCTGTAATACACCTCCCGACTTTCGATTTTTTTATCTAGTACAATTCGGTCAAATCTCTCTTCTCGTTGTAGAAGTCGTTCGGCCAGATTGATTTGAAACTCGGCGGTTAGGTGAACCGAGAATAGTTCATCCTGGGCCTGAAGTTCGGCCTTTTCTATCCTTTTGGAGATGGATATTTCCTCATCTCTGGTCAGGAGCGGAACCTGGCCCATTTGCCTAAGATACATTCGGACAGGATCTTCTGCTACATCCTCCATCGGAGCATCTTCGAAATTGCCGGCCTCTCGCTGTTTTACATACCTTTCGACATCATTGGTATCAACTATCTCTATTTCCAGGTTATCGAGAATATTCATCATATTCTCCACATCCTCTGGATTTTCTATACTTTCCGGCAGGTATTCGCTGATATCCTGGAGGGTTAAATATCCCTGTTCTTTGGCGAAACGGATCAGTTCGCGTACACGAACATCTGTGCCATTCACCGCATTTGCATCCGACGATGATTTATTAGTTGTCATATTAAAATATCAAAAATTACTCTAATTATAATCTGGGTGGAGTCGCCAGCATTCTCCGCCAGCGGCTTTTTTCCTTCTGAAGGCCTTCAATTTTACTATCCACGGAATCTTTACTTTTCGTAAAAATCATCGATGTCTTTTCTTTCTCTTGGATTAAGTCAAGTTTTTTTTTCACAAAATTCCTATGTAATTTCGCTAGACATATGTTGGCAGCACCTTCTGGATCCTCAAATTTATCGCTATCTGTGGCGATGGAAAATATTTCATTTATTTCAGATTCCGTCCAGGTTCCATCCTCCAGGTCGGAAATTCCGGACCAAAGGCCTTCTTTTAATCTGGATAAAATTTTAATAAGTATTTGACCTGAAAGACTTGAGTCGTTGATCATGCAATCGTCAATGATATTTACCAACTTTGTTCCAATGTCTATGTGATGAAGAACTATCGACAAAATATCGCTTTCCACCGAACTGATTTTTGTGGCTACTGAGGTCGGTTTGGGCCGTGAAGTCATGTCAATGGAAAACTTTGAATTTTTTACAAAAGATGAAAAATCGCTCTGTACCGACAGATAATTGATATGTATATAGGAGGAAATTTCTCTTAAATATCCTTCCGTTGCAACGATCGATGGACAGTGACCTAGCATTTCATATATTTTTTTCAAAGCCTGCTCTTTTTCCATCGGAGTGGATCGATTGCCGTTGGGGAGAAGGGTGTCCAGCATAAGTCTTAGAGATGAAACTCCTTCGGTGGTAAGCATTTCGATGCCATCCTGGCCTCTTTCCAGGATGAACGAATCCGGGTCATAGCCGTTGGGTAATTTCCATATGACCGCGTCGATATTTGCCTTGAAAGATAGTTCGGCGATTCGCTGGGCGCATTTCATTCCGGCTTCGTCTCCGTCCATTAGGCAATTGATTTTCACCGCGTACCTTCGGAGTATATTCAGCTGGGTTTCGGTTATTCCGGTGCCCTGTGGTGCAACGGCCGTGGTCAGCCCGGCCTCCAGGCATCGAATCACATCTAACTGGCCCTCAACTATATAGAATGTTCCGACCCTTTGAATATGCTTTCTAGCTCGGTCCAGACCAAACAACAGACTGCCCTTATGAAAAATTGGAGTTTCCGGCGAATTTATGTACTTCGAATCCGATGTACCGGCGGTTATGCCGTCGATTTTTCTTGCGGAAAATGCAACCACATCCCCTTGGACGCTTTGAATGGGAATTATGAGCCGACCATTAAACCGAGGCTTTAGGTTTTTTAGATTGATATCTCCTTGATCATTAAAGATAAATAATCCGGATTGCCTTAGTGCTTCCGGAGAGAAATTTTTCCTAATCAGAAGATTTGTGAGTGAATTGTCCCCATTTGGTGAAAATCCGATGCCATACTTTTTCGCCACCTCCAGAGAAAATTTTCTTTGATCTAGCCAATATTTTCGGAGATTCTGGGCATCTTTGGCCGAAGAGAAAAATGCATTTTGATAATATTCGGAGGCGATTTGATGTATTCCAAGTAATTCATTTTTTATTGAATTCATGGATGGTTCCTGAGTTGTTTCGTATTTCACTGCCATGGAGTACCTTTTCCCAAGCCATTCCACTGATTCGGTGAATGAAAAAATTTCCTTCAATTGTAAAAATCTAAAAACATCTCCAGCTAGACCTGTGCTGAAACATTTGAAAAATTTTTTATCCGGAAGTACGTAAAACGAAGGAGTCTTTTCATCTGAAAACGGACTCAGACCTTTCCAGCTACTGCCAGAACACCTGAGGGTAACATAGCCAGATATCACATCCAGGATATCAACATTTTCCCTAATATTTTCTATGGATTCGCGACTTACCATTGGCATTTTAATAAAGTACCTTTAGCCCAACAATTCGGCGTGGGTCTTATACATCAAAGGTGTCTTGATTGGAATTATAATTTTTTCATCACTGTTTTGTTCTTTTTTTTCATTAAATATTTGGACATTCAAAGCCGCCTCAAATTGAGGAAGAGGTATCTGTTTAGTATCCGGTTTTATCTTCTTTTTTTTGTCAGTTTTTAATTCTTTACCTGGTTTTAATTTTTTTAATTTCTTTGCGGTATTAGTTTTGGCTTTTTTTGCCTTTTTTTTGATTTCGTTCAAAATTATAGCAGATTTAATGGTATTGACTATCTCTATAATAGTTTTGCGATCCAATATGCAGGATATCATAATTTCTCTATCTTTTGTCGTCGTCCTAAATTCCAATGGGCTCATTAGATTATAATTTGGAGCGATGATTAAGTCATCGATATAGCCAATAATATTTTCCATTATACTTCTTATATCTATTTTTGTGGTGGTGACATCTCCTGGATTTAGCGTGCCAATATATGCCGTCAAAGCCTTTTGGGAAATCTTTTTGCCTTTGATTGCCGTTATTAACTCTTTTATATGATCTTTAGTATTGCTCGTTATGGCAACTCCATCGACCAGTGCGATATATTCTTTATAAATTTTTGATGAGTTACTGCCTTGGGCGGCAACGTTATAAATTTCTGATAATTTACTGCCTTGGTCAACAACGCTATTGCTATTGCCACCGGATATTTCTCCATTAATTTGGGAAAGTGCTTTGGTAGCATCAACTTTTACCGGTTGGCTTGAACTTGTGATTATGTATTCGTAAATAGTTACACCGTCGTGTATATCTATTGTAGAAGATAATTCGATCATTTCAGTGGAAAATGGTTCGACCACTCCATTATTTTGGGAGAATGATGCAAGCCGTTTGGAGATCTGCTGAGCACCTCTACATATATAATCATATACCGCAAGTAAATCGGCCATGGATCCAGTCCATGAAAAACAGAATGTATCTATAATACTTTTCGATTTTTGTCTGGATATTACTGAATCAATGGCTGTATCTTCATTTGTTTCATTGTATAGGATTTTAATGCTTTCATTGAGCAAATTGTAGGGATTAATTATTTCACAATAGGTTCCATCGGTGTTAGATTTTACAATATTTATGATTTTTGATAACTGGTTGGTATCCTTAAAGAAATCGAATAGGTCACAGGTTCCCAACGATTTCAATAAATCCAGTAGCATATCAAGGTAGGCCTCTGCATTAATTTTAGAGATTTGTGATATGGCCTCATGCTCTATAAAATTGGCCCAATTTGAAATATTGCCGCCGGAATTTTTACTATCGCAAAGTTTTGCCATTGGTGTCCCTTGATTGAATGCGGCAGAAGCTGCCAAAGTGACACTCGTATCTGTTATGCCAAAGAGTAGACTTATTGTGTCGAAACCGTCGGTATATTTCAATGCAATATTTTGTAGCGCAGTAACCAATTGCGTACATGATTGGATCTTATCAGCCTTCATTAAGTCCGTAACTTTAAAAGATATACTGAGCATGTTATTGAGTAGATAGTTAATGTAATAATCGACACTTTTAAATGTTAACTCCAGGTCATTTTTTTCGGTGGCTGTGGCTATTTTTATGAAAGGTGTTATGTCGTTTACCTGGCTAATGATATTTTCCAATGGGGTGAAAATTAGCCATTTATCCACTATTTTTATCTTTAATTCATTGGTCTTAATGAAATCCTTAATGCTAGATATGTCATTATTTAATTTTGCCATTATCACTATTTCTTTACTTTCGCCGCAGAAAAAGCATGTAAGTCCATAATTACTATCAAAGGCCTTGAAATCAGGATAGCCATAGATTCGTAAAAAACTGCTCACTATGGGCTCGACCAACTTTGCGCTATCGAAGGAATTTATCAACTTTATGGTCTTGGCAACAAAAGACTTAATATCTGCCAATTTCGCATAGCCAATGATATCTTCGTTGGTAAAATTTTTGGGCTTTTCCAATGCCATACTGTCCTGGGTAGTAATGGGGCCGCCGGCGTTTGGCGTGCCCAATTGACTTTCATTGGTGGACTGCACAACGCTTTGGCTATCAAAAATTTCCACGGGAACATTAGCCTGTAGCGGATTAATTCCTAGATGCGCCATGACAAGTAAAACTAAAGAATATATATAATTCATAGTAGTAGAATATTATTTACTGATAACAATATTTATTGAATTAATCAATGCAATAAAATTAATTTGATACCTTCTATATTTTTAAAGAAGCAATTGCTGGCTGCGAAAAATTTATATTCTTTGCCTTGCAAATTATATGCTATTTCTAGGGATTCGGAATGCAAAAACATCCTAGATTGGTTTGACTTAGCAAATAATCTGTTGAGGTTGAAATCGCCATAGGTTTTATCTCCTAGGATCGGTAGGTTATGCAAGGCACACTGGGCTCGTAGTTGATGGGTCCTGCCGGTGATGGGTTTCAATGCTAGCAATGCTAGGGTTATGTTCTGGAGGTTAATGGTTTTTAAAATTTTGTAATCGGTTAGGCATTTTTCTCCCGGGGCTTTTTTCAGGCGAAGTCTATTATTTGTAACGATTTT
>JAIRXD010000045.1 GCA_031268545.1 Puniceicoccales bacterium
GACTCAAACCTCCTGGGCCCAAAGCAGATAGTCTCCGTTTATGAGCCAATTCCGCCAAAGGATTAATCTGATCCATGAATTGGGATAACTGACTGCGGGCGAAGAAGTCCCGTATCACGCTCATGAAAATTTTTGGGTTGACCAATTTTTGCGGAACGATGGCATCGACACTGTTGTCAAATAGCGCAATTCGTTCTCTCACAAGACGTTCCATCCTTGACAAGCCAATGCGGCACTGGTTCATGATCAGCTCACCAACATTGCGAATTCTTCTATTACCGAGATGGTCTATATCATCGACGGAATGTTCACCTTTTCTGAGTCGACACAACCTTTTGGTAGCCGCCACAATGTCGCTGGCATCCAGAAGTCTGTCTTCTAAGTTTTTGCGCATCTTGAGCTTCTGATTCAACTTTTTCCTACCAACCCGACCCAGGTCATAACGTTTGCGATCTCCAAACAGTCTCAGCATCATAGCCTTGGCATTGGTTGTGGTGGCCGGTTCGCCGGGCCTGAGCTTTCTGTATGTTTCCCTCAGGGCCTCGTCCGTATTTTTTGTGGTATCTTTTTTTAGGCTGCGAACGATCATGCCGTCATCTAAACTCGCATCTACCACCGGGATATGTTTGATTCCAGCATTTCTGAATGTATCGATGATTGTTTTTGATAGCTGTTCTTGTTCTCGGGCCAGTACAATCCCATCTTTTGTATCGATAATATCTTCTACCAGAACGTGATTCGAAATGTTGTCACCTCCATCAAAGGATTCCAATGCTTTTTCTTCTAGATTGTAAAATTATTTGATTATTTCCATGTCGGATCCATGGTCAAATGCACGTAATAGCGTGATAACCAAGAACTTCCTTCTGCGTCTTCGGCGATCCAAATAGACATATAATAGATCACTTTGATCGAATTGGACCTCCAGCCAGGTGCCTCTATCCGGAATTATTCTGAAGGAATAGAGCATCTTACCGCTGGTATGTCGAGTGCCTTCGTAGCATATCCCTGGAGACCTATGTAGCTGACTGACAACGACGCGTTCGGCTCCGTTTATCACAAATGAACCGCGTTCTCCCATCATCGGCAATTCGCCAAAATATATTTCCTCTTCCTTTATTTCGTCGCCCTCCCGTAATCTAAGTGTCACATACAAAGAGGACGAGTAGGTAATTCCTTCTCGCACGCAGTAATCTTCATGATGTCTTGGTTCACAAATTCTGTAGGAAATATATTCAAGACTGCAGCGGCTATCATAGCTAACTATTGGAAAAAATTCACGAAAAACGCTTTCCAATCCTACATTCGTGCGACTGCTGATCGGCGTATTTTTTTGAAGAAATTCATCAAATGAATTTATCTGAATTTCTATGAAATTTGGCGGAGCTATTACCTCTTTAAGTCTCCCGAAATTAACACGTTCTGACATAAGTTAAACACATTAATGCCACGCTAAAGCATGACCTGTAAATCATTTATAAAAAACAAAAACAGTCCCACAAACCACCATTGTGATAGCTTACGAGACAGTGAATTACTAAAATCCCAATGGGGCACTGTTATGAAACAATATTATTTCAATTCCACCTCAGCGCCAGCCTCTTCGAGCTTCTTTTTTATATCTTCAGCTTCAGCCTTAGATATCCCTTCTTTCAGCAATTTTGGTGCCCCATCTGCAGTATCCTTCGCTTCCTTGAGGCCAAGGCTAGTGACTGCGCGAATCACTTTTATCACACCAATTTTATTTGTACCGGTGGAAACCAAATTGACGCTGAATTCCGTTTTTTCCTCGACTGATTCTGCGGCAGTTTCTGACGGAGCTGCTGCTAAAGCCACGGGGGCTGCGGCACTTACGCCCCACTTGTCTTCCAAATCTTTGACCAGCCCAGCGATATCCAAAACGGACTGAGCACTCAACCATTCTATAACTTGTTCTTTTGTAATATTATTTGACATTTTTTTTCCTCCTAAAGCATCCTTAGCGACAAACGCCATTTAAGGGAGCATCCCCTAAGGACACGATATTAAAATTTATGCTTCTTTCCTAACTTTCGCCTGTAGCACATTGACAATATTTTGTGGAATTGCGTTTAGGATTCGGACGAGGCCGCTGGCTGGTTCGCCCAAAAGCGATAGCAATTTAGCGCGCAATACTTCCAGCGTTGGAAGTTCAGCCAGTGCCTTTATCTCATTTGGCGACAACCTTTTAGAACTAAGGAGGCCGCCTTTAAAGAACATCCTATTTTCATTATCTTTAGAGAATTTTGCCAATACTTTTGCTACACCGGATGGATTATTACCTCCGACGATTACCGCCGTATGGCCAACAAACCAAGATTCATCGAAAGAATCAACCTTATTTTTCAATGCTATCTGCAAAATGCTATTTTTCACTATATGACATTCGGCATCTTCGTTTCGTAAATTATTGCGTAGTATGGATATGGCTATAACAGAAACGCCAGTAAAATCCGATAAATATACATAATCCGATTTATCTAAATGTTTTGTAATCTCATTAACAAAAAATACTTTTTCGCTCCTCATTATTAATTCTCCTAGGCAACTTCCTTGTTGTATTCTGTAGATGCAATCCTCAAACCCGGCGTCATGGTCCCGCTGATCGACATTCCTTTTATAAAAATTCCACGAAAATTTGCTGGTTTTGCCTCATTTACAGACGCAATGGCAGCCTTTATATTTTCGACAATTTTATCCTGACCAAAGGATCTTTTACCAACAATGACACCGACATTTGCTGTTTTATCCATTTTGAATTCCACGCGGCCGGCCTTGACCTCAGCGATGGCAAAATTCAGGTCATCGGACACAGTTCCGGACTTTGGGTTTGGCATTAAACCCCTTGGCCCTAAAACTCTTGCGACATTTCTGACCTGCTTCATTGCCAACGTGGTTGCCACGGCCACATCGAATTCCAGCCAACCAGAATTTATTTTTTCAATCATATCGTCCAGTCCAGCAAAGTCAGCGCCAGATTTTATGGCCGCCTCGGGAGTCTCGGTAAATGCAAGAACTCTAATATTTTTGCCACTTCCATGAGGTAATTTAACTGTACCGCGTACCATCTGATCGCTTTGTTTTGGGTCTACGCCAAAATGAACTGAAATCTCGACCGTTTCGTCGAATTTAGCCCGGGGCATCTTGCTCAGCAATGCTACAGCTTCCTCTACTCCGAAGAATTGATTTAGATCAATAATTTCTCGGCTTTTTATGTGACGTTTGCTTCGTTTTTTCATAAAATTATCACTAAAACTTCAAAACCCTAGGAAATAATTTCTATCCCCATACTTCTTGCAGTGCCTTCTATCATCAATTTAGCAGCTTTCGAATCAACAGCATTGAGATCCTTCGCTTTTATTTTAACAATTTCATTTATTTGATCATCATTGACTTTGCCAATTTTATCGCGATTTGGCGTCCCGGATCCTTTTAATACTCCAGCTGCTTTTTTTAGCAATGCCGAAGCCGGTGGAGATTTCAGTTCAAATGAAAATGACTTATCGGCGTATACCGATATGACGGCTGGAATTATCATGCCGGATTGGTCTTTTGTCCTGGCATTAAACTCTTTACAAAACCCCATGATATTTATTCCAGCTGCACCTAAAGCGGGCCCAACCGGTGGTGCAGGGGATGCTGCTCCGGCGGGCAATTGCAATTTTATTTTTTTTAATACCTTTTTTGCCACAAATTTACCTATTCTTCATTAATAATATTGGCCTGCCAAAATTCCAATTCTACCGGCGTATCGCGGCCAAATAGCGAAACCGACACTTTCATTTTTCCATTTTCCATATCTATATTTATCACATTGCCAGTAGATTCTATGAACGGACCATCGGTTATCTTTACCCGATCTCCGATTTCAAATGAAACCCTTTGCATCGGTATATTTCCTATTCTTTTGACCTGTTCAAGAATTCTGTCGACCTCGAACTGCTTCAGAGGAACTGGTTTATCTTTTCCAACGAAATTAACGACACCTTCTGTATTCCTGACAAACTGCCAAGGATCCTGCAGCAAATTTCCGTCTTCGTCAAGCAATTTCATCCTTATAAACACATATCCGGGATAAAATTTCTTCATGCGCTGGCGTCTTTTGCCATTTTTTATTTCTATAACATTTTCTACAGGAACCAAAACCTCATCTATAAACTCACTTAAGCCATTTATTACCATGAATTTATCTATGTATAGCTTGACCTTGTTCTCCTGATTCGTAAGAACTTGCAAGGCGTACCATTTGAGATTATCAGTTGCAGTCATTGCCATTTTTAACCAATACAACCTCTCACCCAAGAACTTATAGTATTTACAAAGCCACCAAGAGCAAAATCCATCACAGACACATATATGCCCAGCACTAACATGCCAATCAGTACAGCGACCGTCGACCGACGCAATTCCTTAAAAGTTGGCCATGAAGCCTTTTTAAGCTCTTCGATGGTTTCACCACAAAATACACTAACTCGTCTAAACGGATTCATATTTAAATTTAAAATGGCAGGAGAAGAGGGACTCGAACCCACAACCTACGGTTTTGGAGACCGTTGCTCTACCAATTGAGCTATTCTCCTATCCCCGAGGCGCGAGTATTAAAAGCACATTTACTATAATTAGTCAATATAATTCTACAGTTTTCAACCAATAATTTCCGTAATTCTGCCAGCCCCTATGGTCCGACCACCCTCTCTTATAGCAAATCTCTGACCTTTTTCCATCGCTATTGTTTTTTGAAGCTCTAAATTGACATTTAGATTATCGCCCGGCATTACCATTTCTACATTTTCTGGAAGTGCCACAATGCCAGTGACATCCGCGGTTCCAAAGAAAAACTGTGGCCTATAACCATTGGCAAATGACGTGTGGCGCCCTCCTTCATCCTTAGTCAATACATATATTTCAGCCTTTGCCTTTGTATGGGGAGTAATGCTCTTCGGCTTTGCGATAACATGCCCTCTCTCAACGTCTTTTTTCTCAAGACCTCGGAGTAAAAGTCCTACATTATCGCCTGCACGGCCTTCATCCAACAGCTTGCGAAACATCTCCACACCGGTGCAAATTGTCTTTTTAGTTTCTCCGAGGCCAACTATTTCGACTTCCTCTCCAACCTTGACGATACCTCGTTCAATGCGACCAGTGGCGACGGTACCGCGGCCGGTGATCGAAAATACATCTTCAACGGCCATCAAAAACGGTTTATCGATATTGCGTACAGGTTCTTCGATGTCGCTATCTAATGCATCCAGAAGTTTTTCGATGGACTTTACTCCCTCTTCTTTATTTTCAAGAGCAGCTAGAGCCGATCCACGTACCACGGTTATCTCATCGCCATCAAACTCGTATTTATTTAACAGCTCACGAATTTCTACCTCCACCAGGTCAACTAATTCAGGGTCATCCACAAGGTCTACCTTATTCAAAAAAACGACAATATTTGGAACGCCAACTTGCCGAGCTAGCAATATATGCTCGCGTGTTTGCGGCATGGGGCCATCGTATGCACTCACGACCAGAATTGCGCCATCCATCTGAGCAGCACCGGTGATCATGTTTTTGACAAAATCGGCGTGTCCTGGGCAATCGACATGAGCATAGTGCCGCCTTTCGCTTGAATATTCAACGTGCGACACCGCTATTGTAACAGTTTTTGTCGAATCGCGGACGGTTCCACCTTTTGTCACATCTGCATAAGATTTGAACTCAGCCAGTCCCTTTTCTGACTGAACCTTAAGTAATGCAGTTGTGAGCGTCGATTTGCCGTGATCGACATGCCCAATCGTACCGACATTTATATGCGGCTTTATTCTCTCGAATGTTTCCTTTGCCATGCTTGTATTCCTATATTAAAAAATTCTATACCAAAATAAACTTTATATTCAACGGCTTACGTGTTCGCCAACTGGAGCCCCCGAGCGGATTTGAACCGCCGACCTCATCCTTACCAAGGATGCGCTCTGCCGACTGAGCTACAAGGGCGAACATAACCATGGCTGTGAATCTGCAAACCTGATGCATAGAGGTCAATACTAATTTTACGATTTTGATTATTTTATGAAAATAAATGCAAAAATTTGACACTAAATTGAAATTTACCACGATTGAACCAATAATATTATTCGTCGTTCCACGCAGGCCTATGGTCGATATTTGACCAAATAAATCTTTTTTAAAAAAAAATTGCTTCGATATATATTTCATGAGGTTGTATTATATTTGCATATTTTCTCGTAATTTGTTAATTGCGATCCAAGGATCGATATTGAACGGCTTCTAGCAGATGTTCTTCCCTAATTTTATCCGATAGATCTAGGTCGGCTATCGTCCTGGCCACCTTTATAATTCTTGAATGGGCTCTGGCGGAAAACGAAAATTGAATCATTGCCGATTCGAGCAATTTAGTGCAATTTTCATCTATTTTGCAGTACTTTTTCATTTCGCTATTATTTGCCCTGGCGTTGATCATTTTCCCCTGGTATCTTTCTTGTTGCATTGATCTTGCCATTTCTATACGTTTCTTTATATCCTCTGATGGTTCACTGGGAATATCGTGTACTAATTCGTTGGCCTGCACTGCTTTGACGTTTATATGGATGTCGATCCGGTCGAGCAACGGGCCGCTAATTCTTGATCTATATTTTTGTATTCTATCGGCGGAGCAATGACAGGTAATTTTTGAATCACCAAAATGACCGCATGGACAGGGATTCATCGCTGCGATAAGCATAAATTCGCAGGGGAATGTTATTTTGCCAGCACTTCGCGATATCGAAACTATTCCATCCTCAAGTGGTTGTCGCAGAACCTCTAAGGTAGATCTTTTGAATTCCGGAAGTTCATCAAGGAACAGTACTCCGTTATGGGCCAATGATATTTCTCCCGGCATGGGAATTTTGCCACCGCCGAGCAAACCTATGTCACTTATGGTGTGATGCGGCGATCGAAATGGTCGACAAAATATCCTCTGCTGCAGCAATGAATCCACGTCAATCAATGATTCTATGCGAAGATTTTCCAAAAATTCTCCAAGGGTGGGATCAGGCATAATGCTTGGGATCCTCTTGGCTGCCATAGATTTACCAGACCCTGGCGAGCCTATCATCATCATATTATGACCTCCGGCAACGGCCACTTCCACTGCACGGCGCAGGGCAAATTGACCCTTTACATCGCAAAAATCGATGCCCTGAGCGCGTCTGGTTTTGCCAAACACTTCCTGGATGTTGCTCGATTTTGGTTCTATATTTATTATGCTTGTAAGGAATTGCACGGCATGATCCAGCGATTTAACGCCTATTACATTCACGTCGCCAAGCAACGAAGCTTCTTCGGCCGATGCCTCGGGTAATATTATGGATTTGCCTAATTTTTTGGCCAAAATCCCTAAAGATATGGCTCCTCGAACAGGCAATGCCCTTCCGGACAAACTGAGTTCTCCGGCTATTAAAAACCTATCCAGGCCATGAAAGACCGCTTGATTCATACTCGCGATGATACCCAGCGCGATGGGTAAATCGTAAAGCGGCCCTTCTTTCTTTATATTTCCTGGTGATAAATTGGCCGTTGTTCGCGTTTTCGGTGGATAGAAACCTGAATTGGCCAGAGCGGAATACACCCGACCTTGGGATTCTTTGACCGCCGCATCGGGCAATCCAACTAGCACAAATCTCGGCTCGCCGGCTTCGCCAGAATTTATCTCGATATTGATCGGCAGTGCATCTATACCGAAAATCGTCCCTGACTGTATTATTGCCAGCATCGTTGAGTAGGCAACCAGGATTTTTAATTTTAGTCAAGCATAAATTTCATAATTGGCGCCTCGCAATTTACATTATTATAGATTTTTGTTACAAACTTGTCACATAGGTATATATCGCTGTTGTACTTAAATAAATGCGAAAATTTTGGAAAAAATGTGTCTCCGGCGAAATTTCCATGGATGTGGGAGACGATCAATTGGGAGCATCGGGCGAGGAGTGCGTTGTATATTTCAGCGCCGCCGCAAACCCATAGCAGCTTAGCGTCGGATGGAGGACTAAGCTCTTCTGGCCCAGTGAGAACCGTTACATCATCTCGAGGCTGCATTGATCGGCTCAGAACGATATTATTTCGATTTGGCAGCGGTTTCCCTAGAGATTCATAGGTTTTTCTCCCCATCAATACGCTATGGCCGGTGGTGATTTTTTTAAAAAGGCCAAGTTCTTCCTTAATTTTCCAGGGCAGGCTTCCGTTAGCTCCAATCACCATATTGTCGCCGATGGCTACTATCGCCTTGAGCCACATGGAGATAGATGTATTCTGTGAGTCTATCATACTTGGCACTACTATAATAATGTGGTTAATTGACAATTTATTTTTCGCAAAATTAACTCTATTACTGGCAGATGGTTAGGTTAAAATAACTAGATATTTATTGATAAAATGTGGATAATTTAATTGACTTTTCAATTCTTGCCCACAATCCTATCAAGCCAGGTAATTATTGGATATGCCGTGCAAAAGATATAGATCGGCCGATTTTTTTCGGTATATATCAATGGAAGCAGCTAACTCGTTTAAGTTGTTTGTCATACTGGCGCCAATTTTTACATGCCTTAGAGCGGCGCTGTTTTTTGCCCATATATATTTGTGGCAAAATAGGGAATTTTCAGGTTTATGGACATTATTTAGACATGGATTTTTGTTTGATTTGAAAATAGTCAGTGCCATAACTTTGCCCATTTTTATCCTTCCATTATTAATATTCTTTTGGCATGAAGGTTATTTGGGGAAATTTTGGCCGATTTGTCGGCGAATATACGGATATGTTTTAATAACACTCACTGTGTTGTTGAGCGTGATAGATTTTGTTTATTTCGAAGAGTATAACGATCAATTTAACTGGTGGGTTTTAAATTTTTTATTTGACGATAAGATAGCCATATTCAGGACCATATGGATCGATTACCCGGTCATTAAAATGGCATTGATTGCTGGATTTATATCAGGAATTTTTTGCTATCTCTACATAAGGCTAGATAGATGTGAATGTTCTTGTCTCAGAACCCTTTGCAGTGTAAATGGTTGTGGCAAATTAGCCATGGCTATAGTATTCATTATTGGATTTGTATTTGCGCTAAGAGGTACATGTACGCGGCGGCCATTACAGGTGTTGGATGCGGCCATAACCGGCGATGTTTTTCTAAACAAACTTGTGATCAACCCAGCCTATGCTCTCTATCATTTACTGTTTCGAAATTATGATAGAAAAAATCTGGCTGAATTGATAAAAAAGGGCTTAGATGCTGAACATGTAAAAAAATCGATGAAGTTTCTGTTTGGTGACAAAATTGATACTAATAGTATTGACGCGGTTCTTGAACGGCAAACCTCTGGTTTTCAACTAAATCCAAAACCAAAACATGTGTTTATGGTCGTAGCCGAAAGCATGGATATTTGGCCATTTTTAGATAAATATAAGCATATTGATCTGGTGAATGACCTTCGATCTATTGCCGAAAATGGACTTTTTGCGCGAACATTTTTGCCGGCAGCTGATATGACAGTGCACGCTGTGTCGTCCCAGATATGCAATTTTCAGTATTCGGGTTTGTATACAAATCATATGCCGGAGTGTCAGAAAGAGTTACCCTATTCGGTTGGTTCGGCATTTTCTAGGTTGGGCTATGAAACCAATTTTTTTTATGGTGGGTATATGAGCTGGCAAAATATTGGTAATTTCGCGGCTAGTAATGGGTTTAAGCATGTGTATGGCGGAGATGTTATGGGCGAGCTCACCGGTCACGAATGGGGTATTGATGACGATGGATTGTTTAATTTTGTAATAAAAAAAATCAATAATGATACCCCTAGTTTTAATTTGATTTTAAATACATCTAACCATCCGCCCTATGAGGTGGATATGGATAGCAAAGGTGTTCCACGAAAAGCAGTTATGGGTGTAACAACAGATAATAAAAAGATAAAACAACTGCGACATGTGTGGTATGCTAATAATTGTATTGCGAATTTTATAAAAAAGGCTGACGAGAGTTTTGATAATTGTTTATTTATAATAACCGGTGATCATTTCTCGCGCAGGCACTTATATGATCTGTCTCCATTTTATGAAAAAAGCTGTGTCCCTCTGATTATATATGGAAAAAATTATTTGAGCCAATTAAAGCTTGACTTTTCTCCGGTAGGTTCCCATGTGGATATACCACCGACAATGATTGAGCTGTGTGCTGATAGTGGTTTTGCCTATTATGCCTTTG
Source organism: Puniceicoccales bacterium (assembly GCA_031268545.1). Classification (GTDB taxonomy): domain Bacteria; phylum Verrucomicrobiota; class Verrucomicrobiia; order Opitutales; family LL51; genus JAIRTH01. The sequence goes on from JAIRXD010000045.1 coordinate 10,278, forward strand.
GAAAAAATATATTCAATAAAAATTCTATAGGAGAGGGTTATGGGGCTGATGCTGTGGTATTTAGTGATGGCATATGCAGCTTGAATGATGGATCTCTTCGTGAAATTCCAGATGTACCATTGGGAGACTATGCCGATTATAAAATTGATGATGCTATAAAGAGACAAAAGGCCTGGATAGAGCTTTCTCAATGGCGTATTTTGTTTGGCGACAAGGTCGAACCAGCTTTAATTGAAAACTAGGATTGATCTCTAAGTCCTAATGCAACAAAAGGTTGTCTCTTGTTGAAAATTTGTTAAATTAAATGCCCGAAGGGGTAGGTTTATGATTGGGGATAGGGAAATTTCGAGCGCATCGAAAGAAGATATCTTCAAGTTTATTGCAAAATATTGGAAAATATTGATTCGACGTTGGAGTATTTCTCTGATTATTTTTTTTGCGGTTCTGGTGGTTGGTGTGTATATAATGACTTTCCAGAGAAAGATTTACGAAGCTACCGCCATGGTTCAAATTTTGCATGAATCCCCGAATGCTTTGGGGTATAAAGAGCTGACTAAAACCGAGGTCAAAGATTTTGAAGATGTTAATACTAAACTTAACGCGTTTGGAGCCAAGGGTTTGCTTCTGTCTGTACTTGCTTCAATGAGTTATTTTGATAAAAAAAATTTACTATTTCCATATTTCAGCAACTGGAAGGAGCTTTCTGAGGCCGAAATTTATGAATTTGTGTTATCGCGAAGGAATGTTAATCTGTTGCGCAAGAGCTACATTGTTAACATTTCATTTAATCATTGCTCGCCGGAAGTTGCTGCAATGATGGCGAATAAATTTGCGGACTTTTTTTGCGAATTTTCGCTAAAAGCAGAACGAGATGTGGTTTTAAAATCCATAAACGATCTAACTGACAAGGTCAATAGCCAGCGAAAAGTCATTGAAGATCAAGAGCGTAAGTTGTCTAAATACCGAGAAACCTGCGGGGCTATTTCCTTGGATTCCAAGGACGATATAGCGCATCAACAATTGACTGTTTTAAATAACGCATTGGTAAATAAGAAGTTAGAATACGATCTGTTGAAAAATTCATGTTTGTTGGTCAAAGAATATAAAGAAAAAAGTAGGCCGTTAATAACACTTCCATTTGTATGCGCAAGCGGTTATGTCGAGAGTATACTTTCGGGAATGTCGAGGCAAAGGGCTAAAATTTCCGCATTATCTGAAAGATACGGAAGCAAATATCCATTAATGGTTCATGGAAATACCAAACTTAATCAGCTTCAATCTGAATTAGACTCGGCCATGGAGTTTGTAATTAGCGGAGTGGCTTCTAAAAAAACAAAGGCCAAGCGCGAATATCACCTTCTCTTGGAAAAACTTAAGCAAAAAGAATCGGAGCTTATCGAATTGAGTCGAATCGCCGTCGAGTACAATTCGTTGCGGAGAGACCTAGATGTTAGTCTCAATCTGTATAACACGATTAATAGCAGGTTGCATGAACAGGTTGCGCAACTTAACGTACTGATGCCGAATGTGATAATTATCGATCGAGCACTGCCGCCAGATCTATATGTGTGGCCGGATTTTAGGATTGAATTTTTTGCCTTTATGTTACTTGGCATGATGCTTGGGGTTCTCTATATTGTCATTGCAGAAATTTTTGATGCCCGAATTAGATGCGGAGAAGATGTGCGCAAGTTATTCGGTGAGAACGTGTTCGGGTTCATTAAAGCTGTAAATCAACATATAATGGAAAGCAGCCTTGTCAGCGTGTCGATAAAGATCGATAACGCCCTAAAAAAGCACAGGGTAAATGCTATCAATGTGATTGGCAAAATGCCTATGGATCTAGTTCCATGCCTTGCAGATAGTTTTATCTCATTGGGGGCCAATGTGTTAGTAATCGCAGATAGACCGATAGTATTTCATGGGAAGTTAGTGCCTTATAAAGAAATAGATGGCGGCATTGGGCATATCGGTATCGTAAATGAACGATCTACTGTGCTGAGTTTGAGCAAAAATAACCCTAATCTTGACGAAAAAACCCTAAGATATATTCATGAAGTAAAAAAAAAATACGATAAAGTGATCATAAGTTTCCGTGGACGTGGTGCTTATAAAATACACAATCTATTCGGAGATGAGCTGGCCCTGCTCATCATAAATTACAACTCGACAAAAACCGCCGATATTTTTCATTACATGGAAAATTCACTCACTTTGCGCGAAAAAATGTACTGTATCGTCCTCTCCTAAAGGCGGTTATATATTTATCTGAAAAAACTCAAGTGCTCTTGTGATTGCGTTATCTGGCCCTGCGAGGATCAATATGTCGTTCTCTTCCAAGGTTATATTCCGTGACGGCGTAACTATTTTTTCGCCACGGCGTTGAATGCCAACAATATTCACTCCAAATTTTCCACGTATATTTGTATCTCCAATCGTTTTCCTAACCAATTCGCTAGTCGCTCCGATACAAACCGTTTCTATGGCGAATTTTTGTTTCATAACTTGTTCCTTTGCAGCTTCTTGTGATTTTTCCAGTAATTCGGCCGCGGTGTCCATTTGATGTTTTTTTCCGAGGAGCAATAGGTAATCATCTGGAAATATCGTACTGTAAGGGTTTGGCGCATAACATGTATACCCACCTCGCGTGACAGCCACAATTGTAGCACCGGTCTGTTCTCTAAGTTTGGAATCAATGATCCTAAGCCCAACAAGTTGGCTATCTTTCCTGATTTTATGATTTTTAATTTGCACATCCCAGGGGTATTTTGCTTTGATTTTTTGCAAAGTGTTCTCGCGTAACTCGTCATCCTTATTATGCACTTCACTATTAAATGTTTCCATAAACATGATTTCAAAGCGATTATTTGCAGATATCAGCTTGCGCCAGAAGAAGATACATAGCGCACCAGATAATAATACGAAAACAGCCAATGAGGTTCCACTGGGCAGATAGTTGGATGCAACGGACAGAAATATAGCGCCAAATACCAACATGGAAATCGCTAACACAATCGATTGGATGAGGTTAACAGCTCGACCTCCTTTTATCATGTTGATTTTCAATGAGAGCAAAGCCTCGTTGATAACGGATGTTATGATTAAATTTATATTTTTAATGGCACCAATAAATATGGGCATGGTCACAAAGGCCGCTAGTATCCATATGGTGATCACAAACTGAGGTTTGTATTTTCCTAAAAACTTAACTTCATGGGATTCAATGAGATGCGAAGCGTAATAGGACAAAAACATCAATCCGGTAAGAAGGAAAAAATACCATATTATTTGCAATGCTGGCCGGCGCATGATTTTTATTAATGCACTTTTCCCGATCTCTAAGCTTATGATATGCAAAACGTTATGATAAAATATGCCGACATGTTTCAAAAATTCTGGGGTTTTTTTTGAAATAAATGCATACAGAGCTTCATGCTTTTTTGTCATAATCGTCGAACCGATGATGGTGAGCAGTGACACACCGACAGCTATTGATATGAGCGACGGATCGGTCACTTTAAGCGAATTGCCCATGGCAGCAATTATGAAGCTAAATTCCCCAATCTGAGAGATATACGTAGCAGATTGAAAGGCTGTGTCCGATCTTTCGCCGGAGGCAAATAGGCCAAACCAACAGGCAGCCGATTTCGCAAATAGGACTATTGCCGAAATTATTAAAATTTGGTGCAAATTCGAAACTATCGCCACCGGATCGATCATCATGCCTATGGTCGCAAAAAATATTGAACTAAATATGTCGCGAAATGGTTCGACCATGTGCTCGATTCGCTTGGATATGGCCGATTGGGACAATATCGAACCAGCTAAAAATGCACCAAGTTCCACCGAAAAGTGAAATTTATTTGCTAGCTCTCCGAGGCCAAGCGCAAAACCTATTATCACCAGCACGAAAAGTTCAGGTGCTGTAACTTTCTGCATGATTCTTATGAGCTTCGAGGCGAAGAACTTACCGCAAACGAAAACCATTACAACGAAGACTCCGACCAAAAATGTCACTCGACCAACTGCTTCCCACTCGAGGTACCCGGTTATGGCAATACCTGATAATATGACTAGTAAAAGTATCGCGACGATGTCCTCTAATATTAGAATTCCCATGGTCAGTTGGGCAAAATTTTTACTCATCGCGTTCTGTTCCTTGAGCATAGGGATCGTAACCATGGTCGATGTGATCGCCAACAGAGCCCCAAGGAACATTCCATTCAGTCCAGACCAGCCGAATATGGGGGCGATCAGTATCCCTATGAGTACCATGCAGATAGTTTGCGACAATACGGCTAAAAGTGCTGAACCGGCTGCTCGTTTTAATTTTTCAAGATCGAACTCGACCCCAACATAGAACATCAAAAATATTACACCAAGTTCGCTAAGTTGTTTTATAGTATACGCATCGGTTACAAACGGTGTGGATAAAAAATGTGGACCGATAATGAATCCGCTGACTATATACCCTAGTAGCAATGGTAGTCGCAGGAAATGAAACAGCATGCCTACGGTTCCTGCCGAGGCGACAACAATCGCTAAATCTTTTATCAATGAACCTTCTTCCATATATCAGTATGTGATTGCACAGCAAATGATTGGATAAAATTTACATTCCTAATCAAGCCAAAGGTATTTTAATAGTAGATTAATAGTAAACTTTGTCCAGAAATAACCCGGAAGCAGGTGCAGTTACTATTTTTTCTTTTCGCTGCCTGTTCCTAAAGCATTCCATCACATACTCTTGCGATAATGTGCCAATGCCAACTTCTATCATGGTTCCGACAATTGTTCTGACCATTTTGTATAGATAACCGCTGGCTTCGGTGGAAAGTGTTATGTAATTCATTGTGCGAGAAAAAGATAGCAAATATAAAGTCTTTATTGTGCACTCGTTTTCGCCGTTTCCTCGTTTGGCTCCAAAAGCTGCAAAATCATGGGTTCCGGTTAATTCTTTGGCGAGAATATTCATTTTCTGGATATCTAATTTTTTACCCTTCAGTTCCCATAAGAACCTATATTCGAACGGGTTAGCTGTACCTTCCAATAGGTGATAGGTATATCTTTTTTTTATGACAGAAAATTGAGCATGGAAATCATTTTTAGTTTCTTGAACGGATTTTATGCGAATGCTTCTGGGTAATCCCGAAGCGATGGCGAGCGATAATTTATCTTTACCATGTTCCCAATCTGCATCGAAATGAAAGACTTGGTTATTGGCGTGTACACCGGCGTCGGTCCTACCGCTGCCGAATATCCGGATATTTTTTTTAAAAATGCAAAAAAGCCGCTGTTCTATTATATCCTGTCTTGTATTTTTATTTGGTTGACTTTGCTGTTCTATTATATGCCAGGCAATCTGGTCATTTTGCCATTCCCCAGGGGTGTGTAAACGGATACA
>JAIRXD010000052.1 GCA_031268545.1 Puniceicoccales bacterium
AATATGATGCTAATAGAAAGCTGACAGGAACAACGAAATATAAATATGGCGCTAATAGAAAGCTGAGAGGAAAAACGAAATATGCCGCTAATGGCAATCCGATAGAAAAAACGGAATATGAATATGACGCTAATAACAAGCTGATAGGAAAAACGAAACATGACGCTGGTGGCAAGCTAGTAGGAGCAAGGGGATATGAATACGGCAATGGCGAGATTATAAGAAAAAAAAGATATACAAGTAATGATGGTGTCAATTTGATTTTGACTGGAAGGGCCCTAGTACTACAGTAAACCCAAAATTATATGACTATTTCCACCAGGGGGAGAAGGTTTGGTTGGGGTTGCGAAGGTCGACTTTCTGGCCGATCTGCGGTGTGAGCAGCCGGAACTTCTTCCCCTTGGAAAGTTCATAGATCCGCTCCAGCGGTTCGTTCCAGGGATGGGTTGACAGGGAATACTTGCCCAGATGTACCGGTAGCAGTGCTTCGGCCCGGAGATCCTCGGTGGCCCGGATCGTCTCCTCGGGATACATGTGAATATCTCGCCAGTTTTCATTGTATTGGCCATTCTCCATAATCACCAGGTTAATCTCATTGAAAAGCTGGCCTATCCTCATGAAATGCGTGTCATAACCTCCGTCTCCTCCAAAAAATATCTTGAAATTGCTCGGCGTATTGATCAGAAACGATGCCCATAGGGATTTATTCTTGGCAAATCCTCGGCCCGAAAAATGCCTAGCCGGTAGACAATGTATATGAAATTTTTCGCCAATTACAGTACTTTCATTCCAATCCATTTCGGTGATGATCTCGGGGTCAAAATCCCAGCGATCAAAATGGGCTCCAACTCCCAGCGGACAAATGACCCTCCGAATCTTCTCTCTTAGGTTGCTAACCGTCTCGTAGTCCAGGTGGTCCCAGTGATCATGGGTAATGAAAAGATAATCCAGTTCTGGAATATCATCGGTGCTGTATATGTTGCTCCCAGGGAAGGCCTTGGGGAATTGTAGAAATTGCAGTGGCGAAGGGACGTTGCTGAAAATCGGGTCCACCAGTATTTTTTTCCCATCGATCTGGATGAAATAGGACGAATGGCCAAACCAAACTAGCACATCCTCGTTCCGGCCCAAATTCATAAGATCTGTCTTTATCGATGGTATATGTTCACAGGTCTTGTGTTTCATGAAAAAATCCACCATCGTCCGAAATATATTTGGTAGTGAAGTCGGTAGCTGTGTATCATGAATATTGTGAAACATCCCGGATCGGTAATTCAATGAATGTCGGATTCTTTCCAGATAGATTCCTCCGGGTAAATTTCCAAACCTGGGCAGGCGAACATAGAGCATTACTAGAATTGAGATCGCGATGGCGGTGGTAAGTAATACTTTCAAAGGTCTCATTATGATTTTAAGGGCTTAGTTAATATTTCGATTCTATCAGCTATTTTGGCAGCCACATTGACTTCCTCCATAGCTTCACAGGAATAGGCCATCTGGCCCAGCTTTTCATCGTCGGAGAGTATTGAATCGACCATATCAAATAACATGTTAATCTGGTTTTGGTTTATTTTTACAGCACAGCCATTTTTCTCAACTTGGTTGGCATTTTCTTCCTGATGATTTTCTGCTGCAAGTGGATATGGAACTAAAATCATCGGAGTATGGCAAGCAATACATTCGGCAATGGTGCTAGCGCCTGCCCGGGCTATCACCATATCTGCGGCGTGCAATAGGATATTCATATCGTCGCTGAATGGCTCAAAGGTGGTGCTAAAGCCACCATCGGTTATTTTTTCATTTTTTGTATTCAATCCACCTAGACAGTGGCAATTTATTCGATGTCTGGCAAATCTTTTTACATTCTCTAGGACCCAGTCGGTGAGGGCCTTGGCTCCCTGGCTGCCTCCCAAAACCAGCAGTAATTTTTCTCGGCCGTTTATTCCTAATATTTTTTTGGCAATAGCCTTATCCATATTACACAGTTCCTTTCTTAGTGGCACGCCAAGGTTAATCAGTTTTGTATTTTTTACACCCAACTTGTTCTTTATCCCACTGCTTGGAAGGATAATAAGGTCTGCTAACCTGGAAAGAGCCCTGGTGGATTTGCCAGCAATGATGTTCGATTCATGTAATATTATCGGAATTTTTTTTAATTTTGATGCCAGGGCAAGCCCCAGAGATGTAAACCCACCGAAGCATACCGTGCAGTTTACCCGGTTCTCTTTTAATATTTTAAATGACCGAAAGACTTCTGCACTTTGGGAAAACACGAATTTTAAAAACTTCAACGGTGATTTGGAAAATGGAAGCGAGTTGATTGTGATAAACTGAAATTGTGGATATTTTTCGATAAATCTGCGATCTATTTTCTTCTGGCTGATGCATATAAAACACCTATGGTTTCTCGATTGGAGCTCTTCGGCCACTGCCAAGCCCGGGGCAATATGACCACCAGATCCACCACAAACTAGCAATATGTTATTCATCGATCTATCATCCGTCATTGGTTAGCAATTCTGATTGATGCGATTCGGACCATGCTATCAGCATAGCTGATAATTCTTCATTAATCAAGTGCGAAAAATTACTATCGTTTTTTTTGATAAGCCAATTCCCATCCAATTTTGATATTTCATAGGTTATTTTCTCGTTGGCTTCCAGTGTTAATTTTATCACAGATTGCTCATCCCGTGGTTGGGTTTCCTGTCCGAATCGCAATGCATTGGATCTCAAGTTATATATGAGACTCAGCAAGGTGTCGATTTTATCATTATCCACCGGAGTGGTCACCCATTCTTCGGTTTTTTTGTCCTTGTTCACCAGTTTCCAAATTTCTCCGGAATCGGATTTTTGTAGGAACCATTTGGCCGAACCATGGGACACGCCAATGGATGTAATATGGGTCATATCGACAATTTTTCTATCATATAAGCTTGTTAATGGGTCTAGTATTTGCTCCATGTTTTTGATCTTTACGGTCATCACAGTTCCCTTGTTGTGAATTCTGGCAAAGAAAAGATTTTCGCTGGGCTGGAACCACTTGCCAATATCAAGGGTTATCTGGGAGTCCCGACATTGAATCAACAGGCGGCACTCCGGAATGGCTAGTCCAATTTCATGCATATTGCAGGTTTGTTCGCTGAAGAACTGTTCGGCCTCCATCCTAAATATATCCATGAGGACCATCTCCACAAGCTTAGTGTCCGCATTGATTGATATCGGAGCTTCAAACTTCCATAGATCGTTATATTTGGTCAGTACATATTTTTTATCCGAGGCCGAGATGGCGAAGATCACCGAGTCAATGTTGGCCTGATTATCACTAAATAGTTCCCGCTGACACCAATAAGATACAGGCTTGGCAAGTATTTTGTTAATTTTCATTATCTCGTCGGAGATATATACTTCGCCGAGGAATGTTAGGGTGTTATTTGCTAATGCTATTACATAGTCGCAGCATTTCGTTTTTATCACCAGTTCCCGGGTCAGGCGCTGCTTCAGGTTGGTCTTTTTCATTCGGAGCTGCCCTAGACAATCGAACAGATTCTCGATGGAAAATCTATTTGCTTCCCAAACAAACGGTTGCGATACCATCCAGTTATTTTTATCCTTAAGCATTACCATCTGGGTTCCTCGAACCATATCGGTGTATTCTATCCTACTAGCCGTTGCCAGGTCATTGTCATTTAGGAAGATATTCTGGGGAATGTGTTCATTTCTGGTCAGGACAAAACCCAATAGTGCTAGTGTGCCAAGGAAAGCTATGGATAAAAATAACGTGTTTGTAAGCCTTTTCATTTTATTTTCGCCTCACAAAACTCACATAGAGGCCGATTAGCAGAATGAATAGTGGTAGAATAGCAATCCATCGGGCAATGGAAAAAATGTCACTCTTGGATAGATTGGCCATGTACTGCTTTAAAATCCTTGGCTGTATTCTAAGTGATTGATTATCATCTGTTAGCCAGTTAATCATGCTATTAAATAAAATTCTATTTCCCAGCAGATGTATTCTTGAATTTGAGATAAAACTGCAATTGCCAACCACCAAAAGTTTGCCCCGGCTGATATCAATGCCTGTTGATTTATCCAGCATTCTCTCGGAAAGGGTTGCGATTGGAATAGGCCCAGGCAGATCGGTATTTGGATCGAAATTCCTGTCAGCCTTGTCCTTATTAAAATTTAGCTTGGCAAAGGTATTCAGAGAACTTTCTATGAGCGGTGTGATGACCAGTTGACTAGTGTTTGCACCCAGGTCAGGCCTGGCCGGCTGAGTTGCACCAAATATCGAGGTTAATTGCATACCCGTCATGGCCTTGGTAATCGGGTGATCCGCAAAGATTCTCAGGATATTGTCTCCATTGTTGGCCGAATCCGTCGAATCTTTCGAAACCAATATCATGTCATCGGCGATGATTCCCCAGCGAAAAAATAGATCATCCAATCCATTGCTTTTCAGTGGACTTAACAATATCAAAAGTCGGCCATTTTTGTGGGAGAGAAAATATTCCAGAGTATCAACTTCGGTGTCGATAAATTCCGTTCGAGGTCCGGCAATGACTATGAGATCCAGGTCATCGCTATTGCTGTTTATATCAGCAATATGTTTTGTAAGTACGTTGTAGCCATGCTTTTTGAGCGAACTTACTGCTGATGATATGCCATTGGATGCGCTGGGGTTATCGATGGACATTTCTCCATGGCCCACGGTAAACACTATGGATTTTTTGTTTCCACTGGTCAGAGTCGCCAGTGTATTCGATATAACTTCCTCTCCACAGAATACCGTATCGTTTTCGTTAGAAAGATCATAAAGTTCGAAGGCCGTAATGGTTTTGAAGCGATCACCACAGGAAACTACCACCGAATTGCCATCGATTTCCCCAAAGCGGTTCCTGAGCGAATCGATTTGCCGTGGCTGTTTATTTATATCAATGAATGTGGTTTTTATAAAATTCTGGCAATGGGCACGATACTCCTGGAGAAGCTTTCTCACCGGCTGGACAAATATCTGGGCATCTGAGTCGGTTTGCTGTTCATAGGCCACAAAAATTTCCACCTCACCGATTATGCTGTTCAGTATGTGAATTGATTCGGAGGAAAGGGCAGTGCTGGGTTTGTTTGCCATATTGATTCTCCTAAGATAGGTCCAGGCCAATAGGTTCACCGTGATGAATAGGAAGGTGGCTATGGAAACAGCCAATATATTGTTTAGTCTTCTGATTAATTTTGCTGCTCTGAAATTTTCCATTGCTGGCCCAGGCTATTTTATTTCTACTGCGCCGAGACCGCTCTCTAAATGCAGCCTTTCGCCGCTGGAAAGTTCTATCGATAGTGCTTTGCCGTTATCGTAATAATTTGTATCTTTAATTTTTATTAAAATTTTCACCTTATCAGTGGACATAAGCGAAATCTTTTTCTTGGTTTGATTTGATATCAATCCGGCACCTGGGTCGATGGCCGAAGTATTTTTAACACTGTTATTGGTCGATTCAACCGTTGGCCTGGAGGAATTTCTGGACAAAAACAGCATGAATAGCAGCAGTGATAGGGATACTCCGGCGGCAATATAGACATATTTTTTTTTGAACTTTTCCGAGCTTTGTTTGTAATCGGAATCCGGTCCTTCGGCTAATTCTGGGTCGGATTTTACCTCCAGGTTGCTATGATCAATGGCCAGGCTTTTTTTTGCCACCTCCTGGACCATTTCTCGCCGTTTTGATGAAGTGATAAGCGGTACGAAGGCTTTGATCGGGCAAAGGGCCATAACTTCCTGGGTGTCGAGCTTTAGAAATTCTGCATAGGTTTTTAGAAATTCGCGTTTATATATATCCGGAAGATTGAAACTAAATGAATTTTTTTCAAAATTTTCCAAAAAGTCCTGGCGAATTTTCGTCGCATTCGCAGCCGCCTCCAAAGAAATTTCCAGATTTTCTCTTGCTTTAGAGAGTAGCTCGCCTAATCCATTGCTCATATGAGGACTAAAATTTGCCAAAATTAGCCAAAAGGCAAATGATTTTTGGCAGAAGATTTAACCGATGTGTATCGATGGAACGCAGGAGATGAGTTTCTTGGTATATGGATGCTGCGGATCACCACATATTGCTTCCGACGAACCATACTCCAATATTCTGCCATCTTTCATCACCATCATATTTTCGCAGAGATACTCGGTGACGGCGATATCATGGGATATAAATAGAATGGCAATGCCCTGGTCTCTGTTTAATGACTTGAGCAGGTTGAGAATTTGGGCTTGGACGGATACATCGAGGGCACTTACTATTTCGTCACAGATAAGTAATTTTGGTTCCATTGCCAATGTCCTGGCTATGGATACCCGTTGCCGCTGACCTCCACTAAGTTGATCTGGATATCTGGATAGCAGCGATGAGGACAACATGACCACATCGAACAATGACTTGATTTTGGAAGTCTTCCATGTTTTTGGCACATTTTTGAAACGGATATTCAATGGCTCTAGCATGATTTCCTCCAGGGTCATTCGTGGATTTAATGTATTACAAAAATCCTGAAATATGATTTGAACAAGCTTCCGGTAGGGTCTGAAATCTCTCCAGGCCATATGGGTAACATCGTCTTCGTTTACGAATATCGAGCCCGAGGTCGCCGGAATCAGTTTAGCCAGTGCATGGATGAGAGTGGATTTACCGCTACCACTTTCGCCAACAATTCCCAATCGCTCGCCATATTTCAGGCTGAATGAAACTCCATCCAATGCATTCACTAGATGTCTATTAAGATGTCGATTAAATAAATATTTACTAAATAGAGAAAAAACCCTTGCGTTGCGAAATGTCACCCTAAGTGAATCAGTTCTAATCAATGTTTTTTTGTTTTCCAATCTAGCATTCATAGAGGTAGATAATTTTTTTTAATTTGTCTTTATCCAACATTATCAATCATTTTGCTTTAAAAGGAAAATGCAAACAATAACTTGACCTTTCATGATGTCTTTACACCTTTTGGCATTGAAATGAACTCCATGGAACAGCCGATACCCATCGATATAAATCTGGTTTCTTCACTGGCGAGAATAGAATTGACCGAGGAAGAATCCCATAAATTTGCCAGTCAATTGGGGAATATTTTGGAATATCTTGGTCAAATAAAGAAGGTGGATGTAACTGATGTAGAACCCATGGCCCATGCATTTCCAATTTACAATGTTTGGCGCGATGATGTTCCCGGTGAAAATTTTCCGGTAAATAAGGTTTTGATGAATGCTCCGGAGAAATTCAATGATCAAATAATCGTCCCAAAAATAATTGAATAATATTTAATAATATGTCAGAGGAGCTTTTCCATAAAACCGTTTCAGAACTAAGTGAGATGCTGAAGAGTAAAATTATCTCTTCGGAGGAATTAACCAATGCATTTATTAATCGCACAAAAACATTGGATGTAAAGATTGGTGCCTTTCTTAGCTATGATGAAGAGAAAACTATAAACCAGGCCAAGGAATCGGATAAAAGACGAGCCAGGGGTTTGTCACTCGGGGACTTGGATGGCATAGTTATTGGAGTAAAAGATATAATTGCCGAGGAAGGGCAACCATTGACCTGTGCCAGCCGAATTTTGGAATCCTATATCAGTCCCTATGATGCTGGGGTTATAAAAAAACTAAAGAGTTGCGGTGCAGTGCTTTGGGGGAGATTAAATCTGGATGAATTTGCCATGGGATCGTCCACAGAAAGCTCGGCATTCAAAACCACCCGCAATCCCTGGAATTTGGACTACGTGCCAGGTGGTAGTGGAGGAGGTTCTGCAGCGGCGGTGTGTTCTAGGGAGGTTCCGGTTGCCCTGGGTTCGGATACCGGTGGTTCCATACGCCAGCCGGCTTCATTATGTGGCATTGTTGGATTAAAGCCAAGCTATGGTCTGGTTAGTCGCTACGGCCTGGCTGCATTGGCTAGCTCCACGGATCAGATAGGGCCCACCGGACGAACCATCAAAGATGTGGCCATATTATTGCAAGCCATAGCTGGTCACGATCCTCGTGATTCTACCAGCTACCAGGCCGATGTACCGGATTACATAGGGGTTTTTAATGGTAAAAATTATCCAAAGGTTATAGGTTTGCCAAAGGAATATTTTGCCGATGGTATCGATAAAGATGTTAGTAATGCGGTTAATAAGGCTGTGGATTTTTATTCGAAATCGGGTTTTGTGATGAAAGAAATTTCATTACCTCACAGTGAATATGCCATTCCGGTTTACTATATTATCATGACCGCCGAGGCATCTTCTAATTTGGCTCGATTTGATGGAGTTAGGTATACTCGGCGCAGTAAGAATACCAACAATGCCATGGATATGTATTTTCGATCCCGAGAGGAAGGTTTTGGTGCCGAAGTTAAACGTAGAATTTTGCTTGGAACCTATGTTTTAAGCAGTGGGCATCATAATGCTTATTATGTTAAAGCTCAGAAGGTTAGATCAAAAATTCGTGAAGATTTTCTTCGGGCTTTCGAGGAGGTTGATGTGATCCTATCACCAACTTCTCCAAGTACAGCTTTTCCCATTGGTGAAAAATTGGACGATCCGATTTCGATGTATTTGGCAGATATTTATACGGTTTCGTCAAGTTTGGCTGGGCTGCCAGCCATTTCAATTCCCTGTGGGTTTTCGAGCAGTGGGTTGCCCATTGGATTGCAGCTCATCGGCAAGCCATTCCATGACGCTGATATCATGCTCACCGCCAAGAAGTTCGAAGAGAATCATGATTTCGCCAATAGAATTCCCAATATGGTGTGATTGAGGCTGGATCCGATAGTATTTTTGTGGCCATGTCCGGTGGCGTAGATAGTTCGGTGGCCGCATTATTGCTAAAAGAACGCCATGAAAATGTTGCCGGTGGTTATATGCGAACCTGGCATAATGGAGATGCCAATCATCCGATTTCTGGCTGTCCATGGCAACAGGATCTTGAATCAGCCAGCCGGGCAGCGGCAAAGATTGATATAAATTTCGAAGTCATCAATATGATAGAAAACTATCGCGAGCTTGTGGTTCGTGGTCTTATCGATGGCTATAAAAATTTGCTTACCCCAAATCCTGATGTGATGTGTAATCGATTTATAAAATTTGGAGCATTGTATAATTATGTGGTAAAAAAAGGCTTTGGAAAAATCGCCACCGGTCACTATTGCAGGAAATATGCCAATGAAGATGGTTCCTTTGATCTGAAGGAGGCCATTGATAAAAATAAAGATCAATCATACTTTTTAGCCTATCTTTCCCAGGAGCAGCTGGCCTTTGCCGAGTTTCCTTTGGGAAGTATAACTAAGCCTGAGGTAAGAAAAATAGCCAGATCTGCCGGCATGGAAAATGCCGAACGCAAAGACAGTCAAGGGATCTGTTTCCTTGGCAATGTGAAGATTCAGGATTTTTTAGCCCAATATATAGAAGAAAATCCAGGTGATATAGTAGATGATCAGGGCAATATTATTGGTCAACACCTTGGCCTGCATAACTTTACCCTAGGACAACGAAAGAGAATCAATGTGCCATCGAATTCAGATTTTAATCACTATGTGGTGATTGGTAAAGATAGGGAACATAACCGATTGATCGTATCTTTTGAATCTTCAACGGCGATGAATCTATATGGCAAACAATTCAGGGTTCATGATTTGAGTTATACCAATAGAGTGATTGAATCCAGATGCCGAATATTGGCCAAGCCGAGATATAGAGATCAGTCACAGAAAATATATTTTGAAAAGGTTGATATAACTACGGCCATAGTCGAATTCGATGAACCGCAGCGAGCTTTGGCTCCTGGCCAGGTCATTGCATTTTACGATGGTGAGACTCTGCTTGGCGGAGGTATATATTGTTAAAATTTATGAGTTGTATTGACCAACCATTGGAATTTTATCCTATCATATTTATGAGCGATATTACATATACACCGACGATGGATCAGATAACCGGGCTATGTCGACGCCGTGGCTTTATCTTCCAATCCTCGGAGATATACGGTGGCCTTGCTGGATTTTTTGACTATGGGCCATTGGGTTCTGAGATGAAAAAAAATATCCGCGATGCCTGGTGGAATGATATGGTACGAAGAAGGGACAATGTAATTGGCGTGGACTGCTCTATCATCGCGAATCCGTTGGTGTGGAAGGCTTCTGGCCATGTGGATGGATTTTCTGATCCGATGGTTGATTGCAAGGAATCCAAGATGAGATATCGGGCCGACCAACTCTATTTTTCAAAAATTTCGGTTGATGGAGAATTGATAGGCTATGTATCTGTATTGGAAGATGATAACATGCAATATATCGCTGAAAAGGCCGCCAATGATCTCAAGCGAAAACTCGGTAAAGTAGGCAAATTGGATGAGGTTATCCTGGCCGATTATACCAAAGCTAGGCCAGATGAGTATGATTTGATACCGTCGCCGGCCACAGACAAGCCCGGTAGTTTGACTCCACCCAGAGCTTTTAATTTGATGTTTACGACTCATATTGGTGCCATGACCGATGATTCATCGGTTGCTTACCTTAGACCCGAAACCGCCCAGAATATTTTTATTAATTTTAAAAACATTTTAGACACAAGTCGTGTAAGGGTACCATTTGGAATTGCCCAGATAGGCAAGGCATTCAGGAATGAGATTACACCTAGAAATTTTATTTTTAGATCTCGTGAATTTGAGCAGATGGAAGTGGAGTTTTTTATCAATGAAGATTCCTGGGAAACCTGGTATCGTTATTGGGTGGAAGAGCGATTGGCCTGGCATAAAAATATAGGATTAAGGCCCGAATTGATCAATTTAGAAGTTCATTCCAAGGAAAAATTGGCCCACTATTCCAAGGCCTGCACCGATATAATCTTTAAATATCCATTTGGGTGGAGCGAGTTGGAGGGTGTTGCTGCCAGGGGTAATTTCGATTTAACCCAGCACCAAAATGCCAGTGGTAAATCGCTTGAATTTTTCGATGAATCCCAGGGTCGTAGCTATTTGCCTCATGTTATTGAGCCTTCGGTGGGAGTGGATCGGCTGTTCCTGGCCCTGCTATGCTCTGCCTATGCCGAGGACGAAATCGATGGGGAAAAGCGGATGGTTTTGAAACTACATCCTCGGATTGCACCGGTCAAAATGGCCATCCTGCCTCTGGTAAAAAATAAACCAGAACTCGTCGCTGTGGCCAGGAAATTATACGACAGATTCAATAAAATTTGCAATGTATTCTACGACGAATCCGGTGCCATAGGCCGCAGGTATCGGCGGATGGATGAAATCGGTACGCCCTATTGTTTGACCGTTGATTTTGAGTCTCTTGAGAATGGAACATTTACGCTACGTGATCGGGATTCCACAGCACAGACTAGATTGACCGAAGAGCATGTTTTGGCCCGACTTATGGAAAATATTTTCTAGGCCAAGGATCCATTAATTTATTGACCTAAAATTTTATAATTGAATCATTGGAACTGTGGTTGTTGATACAAAAGTATCCATTGATTCTGCAATAAGTTTTATCGATCACAGCGTCGGTGCACTGGCGTCGATTAAGAAGAATATTGCCGAACCTCTGGGCAAAGTGTTGCCAATTTTATGCAATCAGTCGATAAAAGTGATTGTTTGTGGCATGGGGAAATCTGGTTATATTGCTCAAAAAATTTCGGCCACTTTTAATAGTATAGGTGTGCGTTCGGTGTTCCTTCATCCGGCCGAAGCAGCCCATGGCGATCTTGGAATATATACACCAGGAGATCCATCCATCATGATATCGAAAAGTGGAAGTACCGAGGAGATTTTGCGACTGCTGCCGGTTTTAAAGCGATTTAAATCGCCGATAATATCCATTGTTGGAGATGCAAATTCACCATTGGCGAAAAGTTCCGATTTTATGTTTGATATAAATGTAAAAATTGAGGGCGATCCTCTTGGGATAATTCCCACCACCAGTGCCATTTTATCGCTGGCTGTAGGAGATGCCATTGCCTGTGGAATAATGAACGCTACGGGCTTCTCTAAGAACGATTTTGCCTGTCTTCATCCCGGTGGACAGCTTGGGAGAAATCTATTGCTTTCCGTCGGAGATATTATGCATAGACCTACTGAGGTGGCGATGGTTAAGAGGGATTCACCGTTGAGAGATATTTTAATTGCGATGACAAAATATCCTCTTGGTGCAGCGGTTGTTACGGACGATAGTGTTCATATGCTTGGTCTTATAACTGATGGAGACATTCGGAGGGCTCTGCAGAGAAATTTATCTATGGACGAAATCGTTGCAAACGATATAATGACAACTATGCCTAGGAGAATTTCTGAAAATGATTGCCTTGGTGAAGCGTTGAGAATTATGGAAAATGGGCCTAGCCAGGTATATATTTTGCCGGTAATTGACAAAAATGACGCTAGGTTCGTCGGACTATTAAGGTTACATGACGCATATCAGGGACGTTCATGAGTAGCATATTTGAGTTGACCGAGAGAATTGCGGCCATAGCACAGGACTGTGACGCCAGGCCTGAGTGGGATGATTATTTTATGGCCATGGCCGTTTTGATGTCCTGTCGTTCCATATGTACAAGATTGAAAGTTGGTTGTCTAATTGTTTCCCGGGGCGAATACAGTAATAGATTAATTGCTGCGGGGTACAATGGTTTTGTGGCCGGAGCACCGCATATATCCAGGGTGCGAGATGACCATGAACAGGCCGTGGTCCATGCGGAACAAAACGCTGTGACCGATGCGGCTCGCAGAGGTGTAAGTATCGATGGGGCAATAGCATACGTTTCCCATTTCCCTTGCATAAACTGTGCTAAGGTAATGGTATCAGCTGGCATAAGAGCTATAAAATATCATTTTGACTATAAAAACGATGAGCTTGTTTTTGAGCTTCTAAATGAATGGAAAATTCCTATAAGTAGGCTATGAAGAGCGCGATGGATTTATCGGGACGTCTATTGATTGCAACTACTGCTGTCAAAGATAGGAACTTTTCCAAGACCGTATGTCTTGTGGCGAAGTACTCTGATTATGGTACCATTGGAATCATAGTAAATCGCCCTCTGCTTATGACCATTGGAAGGTTTAATAAGAAATTTTCTCACAGTATTTTAGCTGATAATCCGATCTATTGCGGTGGTCCAGTTAATCCAAACCATATAACTCTGACTGCCTGGATTCCCCATAGTAATGACGTTGGTTTCGAATTGAGATATAATGTCAACAAGGTCGAAACCGAAGAGATTTCCATTCGCGAGGAAGGAGCCCAGATTCGTGGCTATCTTGGTTGTGCTAGTTGGGCGCCATATCAACTTCTTATGGAAATACTTAGAGGAGATTGGTTGGTCGCCGACATCGGTTATTTGTTTGACACCAAGGAACGTGGCGAGAAACTATGGGAAGCCATGGTCGCTAGGATAAATCCTGGAATGTTGTTGTTTCGAGAATTGCCGGACGATCCTTCGCTGAATTAGTCTAGTCTATGAAACAATATTTGGATTTATTAAAATATGTACTTGATAATGGAGAGCTTAGAAAAGATCGCACCGGAACTGGAACCATCGGTTTATTTGGCGCACAGCTTCGATTTGATCTGAGGGATCGATTTCCGTTGGTAACCACAAAGAAGGTTCACTTTAAGTCGGTTGTCCATGAATTATTGTGGTTTTTGAAAGGATCGACCAATATCAAGTATTTGCAGGATAATGGCGTGAAGATATGGAACGATTGGGCTGATGAGAATGGTGATCTGGGGCCGGTCTATGGCAAACAGTGGCGTCGTTGGGAAACCAAAGACGGTGGAGAAGTAGATCAAATTGCCCGTATCATCAAGCAAATAAAAGAGGATCCCTTTAGCCGTCGTCACATAGTCAATGCCTGGAATGTGGGGGAATTGGATAAAATGGCATTGCCTCCCTGCCATTCATTGTTTCAGTTTCATGTATCTGCTTCTGCTGAATTACGTTGTCAATTGTATCAGCGCAGCGCCGATATGTTTCTAGGTGTACCGTTTAATATTGCATCCTATTCGCTTCTCACATTGATGATTGCTCAGGTTTGTGGCCTAAAAGCTGCCGAATTTGTCCATAGTTTTGGCGATGTACATATATATACCAATCACATCGATCAGGTGAAGGAGCAGCTGTCTCGGGAGCCGAAAAATCTGCCCAGTGTAATATTGAATAGTGAAGTTAATGATATAAATGCTTTTATCTATGAAGATATTAGGTTGTTGGAGTATGATTCGCATGGACCAATAAAGGCTCCAATTGCCGTATGATTTGCGGTTTTGTCTGAAGAAAAGCTAGTGCCTGTTCCAGTTCCTTATCATCGGAAAGCAATTCTATTTCCACACGAAGATAATATGCCGGCGTAGAAAATCCAAAACCTTCGTCTATCCTCACCGAATCTTTTTCTGTGGTAATTATAACATCTGCATTAACATAGGCCGCATTTTCATCCATGCGTTCCAATTCACCTATTAGAAATCTGTGATGGTCGAGAAATCTTCTTTTATAGGCCACATGACCGCCCATGGTTTTTATGAAATTTTCGAAACTATCTGGCATGGCAATGCCGCTGAACACAGCCACGCGCTTATCTTTCAGGTAGCTCAGTGGCTTAATGGAGTTATCCTTTAGGCTAACTAGATATTTTGGAACATGTCGACAATAAATTATTTTGGCAATTTTGTTATGTTTTCTGATCGTCTGTTCTAATTTTATATCTGTTTCGTCATTGGATTTCGTGATAATCACACAGGAGGCTCGATTGATGTGATTTGTCGGTTCTCTAAGTATTCCACAGGGAAGAAGCTTGCCATTACCGAATGGATTGGTTCGGTCAATCAGCAGCCACTGTATGTTTGTCGATAGCCTGAGATATTGAAAGCCGTCGTCTAGCAAAAGCACATCGGAGCCAAACATTTTTATGGCATAATTTCCGGCTTTCACTCTGTCTTTATCGACAATTACCGGTACACCTGGAAGATTTCTGGCGAGCATAAATGCTTCATCGCCGGCTTTTTCTGAGCAGAGCAACAGCGATGTACCGTTGCTAACAACCTTCGGCGGAGGTGGCTGTTTATGAGTCATCCATCTAAAAAATCTTTTTATCAGTGGATCTTTTTTGCTTTTATAGCCCCGGCTTATGATGGCAACTTTTCGACCATTTTTGAGTAATTTTTTTGCTAGCATTTCCGTAACCGGTGTTTTCCCGGTGCCGCCAACGGTTAAATTTCCCACAACTATCACTGGGCATCCTAGAGAAAATGATGTCAAAATTTTGTTTTTGTACATAATCTTTCTCACTTTTATGATGATGGCGAATAGATAGGACAATGGCCATACCATGAATATAAATAATTTGGATTTGCGATCAGTCCTTCGCCCATAGAGCACATCTGACAAAAATGCAGCAAAAGAATCTATTTTCCTATCCACCTGTCTTATTTTTTTTCTGAAAAAATATTTAATTTTTCTTATTTGCCTCATAGTGTATTAGCACATTTTTTATATAAATTTGCCATGGTTTCAAACTGGGAATCATGATGCTTTATAAGCAAAAAAAATGTGGTTGAAAATAAAAATTGAAATGTCATTAATTGCTTAACTGTAAACATATTAGCACATGGTATGATTTTGTTAACATACCATGGGTTCTGCCTGAAAATGCTATAATTGGTTTTGGATTTTTCATCATTTTGGCTAGATTTATATTCTTTCCCAAGCCTATTTAATATATCCTGGGTCAGGTTTGTCCGGAGGCCATGGATTTGACGCAGGGCAGAAATTTGCAACATCAACCTATTTCTGCTTTGCAATGCAGCGAGCAGCGGTCTGGCTTCGGAGGTTTTGATGAAATATTTACGCAAAGAATCAAGGGCAGCCTGTGGATTTTTTTGAAAAAATAAATCTATGGTTTCGAAGAAATCGCTGGTCTGTGTTTCTATAATAATGTCATCTATATCTTTGACTAGCACAGTTTTGCGTGGATATATATAGGTTATTAGTTTGTCAATTTCGCTGAAAAGTGTCCGTGAGTCGCTGCCTATTTTTGAAATCATTTTTTCCAGAAGGTCTTTGCTAAGCGAAACCCCCTGGGCCTGGAAATATTTAGATGCATTGGATAGTATGTCATTTAATTTGCTTACATCCAGATATTTATAATCACAGAGCTCGGTCAGTACCTTAACGAATTTGGATCTTCGGTCTATAGGAGATGCGGATAATATGATATCACAATTGTTGCATCGCCGGATTTCATCTAGTAATGTAGAGATCTTTTCACGAACGGCTTCGGATTTGCTTAAACTGTTATCACATAAAAAATTAACACTTCGCAGCCA
Organism: Puniceicoccales bacterium; assembly: GCA_031268545.1. Lineage (GTDB taxonomy): Bacteria > Verrucomicrobiota > Verrucomicrobiia > Opitutales > LL51 > JAIRTH01. Next base: position 16,347 of record JAIRXD010000052.1, read on the forward strand.
TAGAAGCTTTTCATCGCTGAACATCGGCAATGTTATCATAGAAATACACAGACTATCCAACAAAGATATTGCTTCATTAACTGTTGAGCAGTAACAATTAAAAATTTCTACAGATTGTTCATTTTGTATTATTTTTTTGTAAATTTCGTCGGCAGCCCGATCCACAAGAAAATCGTCATTGCCACAGATAAAATGGCGCTGTTGATCCATGTCTATTTCTTAATTTTCTCAGCTTGTATAGAATAGGGTGGAGTTACCACGCCGCCAGATATTATCATTTTCATACCATCGGATACGGACATATCCAGATAAATCACATTGCTTTTAGGTATCAATAATAGGAATCCACTGGTAGGGTTTGGTGTGGTCGGTACGAGGACATTGACAATGTGTTGGCCAGTTTTTTCTAGAAGTTCTCCGTCGGTTTCGCTGGTAACAAAGCCTATCGAGTAGGAATCCTTGTGTGGAAAATTAACAAGTACGGTGTGCTGAAAAACCGCATCTCGATTCTTGCTTAATGTTTCGACAATCTGTTTGACTGTATTGTAAACCGTGCTTATGAATGGCAATCTGGCGATAATTTTTTCGGTCAGATTTATTATTGTCTTACCAAGCAAGTACTTGGATAACACTCCAAAGAGCGCTACAATTACCACCAATATCAGTGTAGATAGTATGTTAATTATGGTGCTCATCCAAAATTCATCCGGTACGGATATGCCGAGAAAACTCAGGAAAAATTTACTGGTCGGTGCTCCTATATGGTCCAATAACAGATCTACCACAATTATGGTTACTCCGAGCGGGAGTATTAGTATTGTGCCTGTTATCAGCGCGTTACGTAATTTTTTAAGCATGATCTAAATTTTGTAATTTTTTGCAATTGATGACAATATTAATTTAATAGAACCTATTTTGCATATATGTTGGATTGATTTTGCCTGTTGACAATCAATTTAAATTTGATGATGTTTCGGCTATGCCAAGAGAACATATAATTTTGGAATGCACCGAGGCTAGGCAGGAAGGTAAGCCGGTTTCGCGCTATATGTCCACAAGAAACAAGAAGTTACAAACCGAGCGCGTCGAGAAGATGAAATATAATAAATTTCTTCGTAGACACACCCTTCATCGGGAAATTAAGAAGTAGACTTTCAAGTGCGACGGTTGGTGGAGATAGCTGATGCCTGTACAAATTTTGTGCTAAATCGAAGCCAGGTTGTTGCCCTATTTTGGTGCCTTGACGACTTCGATGGTTATAATATTCCCGGGGGAGATCTTTCCATTGCCTTTGTAGACCATGGGGTCATGACTTCTATTCATGGAAAATTTTTACAGGATCCGACGCCCACCGATGTAATAACCTTCGATGGTGATAGTTCTATGGATTTTGCTGGAGAAATAATTGTCTGTCCGGATTATGGCTTGGATCGTTGCAAGGAATTTGGTACGACGCTGGACTATGAAATATTACTCTATTTAGTTCATGGATATCTTCATCTAGCTGGCCTGGATGATGTTAATGGCGAAGCCGTCCCTAAGATGAGGGCAGCCGAAACAAAGTGCCTATCCCATTTAAATTCCATCATGGATAAGGGTTGGAATTTGATAAAATACGCCTGAAGATAAAAAATACCAAGTTGCCTGGCCAAAGGATTTTTTATTATATGGTGGAGGCTGATAGGCTTTGTTCGGACAACGCGGTCATTTTGCCATCTCGGAACAGGGTGATCTGATTGGTGCTCTCCGATACGGTGATCGCAATGCTTTCGGAAATCAATGAAATAATTGCCGCAGCCGCGTGGCGAGTCCCTAGGCCACCGGGCATCTGTACATTGTGGTTATTTGGTGCCTGTATCATGGTGCCGGCCGATTCTATAACTCCATCTCCGCGAACAATAAATGCGCCATCTATGGTTGAAAATTCCTTCACCGTTTCGACCATGAATGGGTTGAGAATATTCCGCTCTTCTTCTTTGTATCCAAAAAATGGATTTAGGACCAGTTGCTTCGTGAATGGCCTTATTTTTTCTATATCTCCTAGGACAAATAAACATCCAACTGGTTTTCCCTCACGCCCTTCAACGGAGATATCGCCGACAATGGCCAGTAAACGCTCCAAAACCTCAGGCCTAATGCCATCCTGTAGGAACATTTTACCATTGGTTGCGGATACGGATGAACTGAATTCTTTGGCAATGTCTATCACCGATATGGTATCAAATAGATTGCTTTTGGTTATTCCGGAAATGCAGCATATTTTTTCATCTCCCTGGATCAATGCCCTGGTCAATCCTATTATTATGGCGCTCCTAAGTTGGGATAGCCTGTGGGCTGAAAATGACTGGACGAAGATCACATTGTTCGAAGTACTTGGATCCGAAAGTGCATTGGCTTTCTGGGTGACAAATAGGGTCTTTAATCCACCAAACTTATCAGCACAGTCATAGCAGTCTCCGACTATAACATCATCGAAAATCATCACTGCCGAGCATTTGGCCCCATAGGCGATCTGCTTAGCTTTGTCAAAGATCAGACTATTGAATTTAGTTTCGTCTGGATTTTCGCTGGTCTTATAGCCTACGAATATTTTATTTATTTTTGACCGAAATGATACCATCGAAGGTTGACTTTTCAATTCATTTATTATCGACGGATCCTGTAATATTCTCGCCAGCGTTGATAGGACATTCAGATATAAATCTCCACCCTTGGCCGATAGCAGCAAAAATAGTACTTTTATTTCCTTATGATCCGGGGAATTGCTATTGGGTAACCCATCTTGACAGTAACCAACAGCAAAGATGTAGGGCCTGGGTATGGCCAGCTTTACATGGGGCATTGCTATGCCGTTGCCAAGGTAGGTCGGTATTGTTTTTTCCGATTCAAGAATGAGCTGAAGAATCTCTTGATTACTACCAGTGGTTTTGGGAAGATGACAAACTTCCAAAAGCTCCACGATAGCATCCTCGAATGTTTTGCTTTTGATGTCAATAATTCTGTCTTTTGCTAAAAATTTGTGTAGCCGCATTTAAAATATATTATAATACGT
>JAIRXD010000053.1 GCA_031268545.1 Puniceicoccales bacterium
TGGCCTGCTGGCCGGTGGCCATATACTGGTGGAAGGTGTCCCGGGCCTGGCCAAGACCCTATCGGTAAAAACCCTTTCAGATGCGATTAAAGCTGATTTTCGGAGGATACAATTTACGCCAGATTTATTACCAGCGGATATAATCGGCACATTGATATATAATCCAAAGACCGCCGAGTTCGTAACCAAGAAAGGTCCAATTTTTGCCAACATCGTATTGGCCGATGAAATAAATCGGGCACCGGCCAAGGTTCAGAGCGCTCTGCTCGAAGCGATGCAGGAAAAGCAGGTTACCCTTGGAGAACAGACATTTATCCTACCAAAACCATTTACGGTAATAGCTACACAAAATCCTGTGGATCAAGAAGGTACCTATTCCCTGCCCGAGGCCCAGGTGGATAGATTTATGCTAAAATTAAACATAGAATATCCCACTATTTTGGAGGAAAAACAGATAATGTCTTCCATGGGCAAAACGTCATCGGTGCCAAAGGCCAATGCGGTTATCAACCCAGAAATAATTCTGGAAGCGAGAAAACTCTTAGATGAGATATATATCGATGAAAAGGTATGCGATTATATCATAAATATTGTTTTTGCGACCCGAAAGCCAAGTGATTTTAAATTGGATATGGACAACTTTATTCATTTCGGAGCTTCTCCCCGGGCAACCATTGCTCTGGCATTGGCGTCCAAGGCCTGGGCTTTTCTCCAGGGCCGAGGTTATGTCACTCCAAATGATGTAAAAACCATTGGTATGGATGTTCTTAGGCATCGAGTCATAGTGACCTATGAAGCCGAGGCCGAGGATATGTCATCGGAAACCGTAGTGGCCAAGATACTCAATACGATACCTGTTCCTTAAACTAAAAAAATGTCATACAATAACGAAATTACACGGAAAATACTGAAGCATGTACGGCGACTGGAAATAGGCACTGACCGTCTACTTGACGATCAATTGATCGGCGCATATAAAAGTATATTCAAGGGCCAAGGTATTGATTTCGAAGAAGTTCGTGAGTATGCTCCTGGAGATGATGTGAGGACGATAGATTGGAATGTTACAGCCAAAATGGACCGTCCCTTCATTAAAAAATTTAAAGAAGAACGCGAGCTCACCATGATGATCATAGTCGATATGAGCGGCTCGATGGATTTTGGCAGCTCAAGAAGTAAACGAGAAATAGCCACGGAATTAGCCAGCTTGTTCGCATTTTCGGCTAATAAAAACAACGATAAGGTTGGCCTGATCCTCTTTACAAATATCGTAGAAAAACTCATAAAACCGGATAAAGGAAGGAAACATTCGCTGCGGATAATACGCGATATTCTGTTCCATAAACCGGCCGGCAATGGAACGGATTTTGTGGGCACACTAGGCTATGTGAACAATATCCTGAAAAGAAGATCGATAATTTTCATAATAAGCGATTTTGCCACCGATGAAATGAATCAAAAATCTGACGATATGATCAGAGCTTTGAAACTCACCGATAGGCATCATGATTTGGTATGCGTAAAGGTAAATGATCCCAGGGAAACTTTTATTCCCAATGTGGGCATTCTCACCCTGGAGGATATGGAAACTGGCGAAATACTAGAGGTTGACACATCGAACAAGACCTCTATTAGAAGATACACTAAACTTATGCAAGAAAGGGAAGAGTATTTTTGTGATAGATTAAATAAAGCTAAGATAGATGTCCTGAGCCTGTCAACCGACGAACCCTATGTAAAATCACTGGAAAATTTTCTCCATGCCCGCAAGAAACGCCGAGGTTAATCATTACCAAGGGTTACTCAGCCAATTAATTATTTTACAATTTTTATGGACATATGGCTCTTAATTCATACAATCCAAAGGACTTGGATGGGATATGAACAAGGACAACAATGGATTTACGTTGGTTGAGCTACTTGTGTCAATAGCGGTTATAGGTATTCTTACCTCCATGCTTGTACCCGCGATAAATAAGTTTATGGAAGAAGGCAGAAAAACCAAAGGCAGCAATGCATTGAGCCAGATAGCCAAAGCCTATTTACAATATATCAATATAAATAAAGAGAGCTCAACCATTGACAAAGCTGATAAGGTAAGTGACTGGGCATTGGTTTTGGCAAAGGCTGGCTATCTAAATGATCCAAGAATGTACATATTTCCTGATGATATTGGGGCCAGTAAAGTACAATCCAAGGTAATATGTAAGCCACCTAACGGAGCACCAGATTCAGCCTTTGCAAAGGCAACGGCATTCAGTGTAACCGTTGCCATGGGAGTTCCTTCCAGCTCTGATCCATCAATAACACCCCTGGCTTGGACAAGGGGCTTGCAATCCAATGGAAAATGGTCTACCTCTGGAGTCTATGGCTCCAAAGGTGGATTTATTGCATTTCTAGATGGCCATGTGGAATGGTTTAGCGATCTTGGCACCGATACCACCGATGGAAAATTGGTAAAAAGCAGCGATGGCACAGCAACAAATAATATATCGGAAGCTCTCAATGGGGGAACATCGATCCCAAGCCTCTAGCATTGGCGGTAGGTTTATCAGACAGAATGATTTTGGCCATGAAGGCAACAACCTGGTCCACATTCTGAGCGGTTGTGTTTATCTCCACCGCATCTTTTATTAGTGAAATTAGTGAAGAATCCACATTATCCCGTAAACAGATATCATCGGTACGATGATCATTAGCACAACGGTTCAGACGCACTTCCCTATTTGCCGTTAGGAAAAATTTGAAATCTGCCTCTGGAAAAACCACCGAACCAATATCCCGACCTTCCATCACCATTCCAGGGAAACCATTCTGCTGAGCAACCTTCACCAAGCCACGCTGGTACTTTTTTAAAAATTTTCTTAAACTCTCATTCTGAGCAAAGGCGGAAACATTGGCATTTATCAAATTAGATCTAATATCGAGCTGTTCCGCAGCCATTCCATTTATCACCATATCCAAAAAATTGCCATTTATTTTGGCATCCACCAGGCAGGAATCAAGAAAATCATCCAGGGGATCCCCATAGCCACTGCCATTTTTAATCAGTAGCACCGTCAAAGCTCTGTAATGATTGCCTGTATTGACATTCAGATAACTAAATTTTTCAGCCAATCTGGCCGCGGCGGTTGATTTACCAGAGGCAGCCACCCCATCGATTGCAACTATAATAAAGTCTTTCATTGAATTATCCGTAAAAATAATTCCTGGAGGTCATCGTACCTATCTATTATCCCAGATTTCGCCACCACAAGATAGTCAAAACCAGGCACCAATCTATGCTGATTCAATCTAAAGATCTCTCGAAAAATTCGCTTCAGACGGTTTCTGTAAACCGCGTTGCCCACCTTTTTACTGACAATAACAGCAAATCTTGCCCTATGGGCGGCATCGCCACCTTCCAGGGCTTTGACAAAAAACATATCGCAATCAAAACAGGCCCGAACACTGCGGAAAGTTTCAAAATCAGAATTTTTCCTTATTTTCTGAGACTTCAACAATCTCATCACCCCTAGTGGCGCGGAACGCTGGCCGATAACTTCTTGCGGCCTTTGCGTCTACGAGCAGAAAGCACAGCTCTTCCCCCCGAGGTAGCCATCCTTGCTCGGAACCCAAACTTTCTAGCTCTTTTTATTTTGGATGGATTATATGTAGGCTTCATAACTGGTTAACTAAAAAAACATTGGCAACCGCTTTGTCAAGACTGATGAGATTAGATATTTTTCAGCCGTTCGAGAATTTTCGTGGTGCTAATGCCATCCAGGTATTCTGTGAATTCGATTTTGGCACCAATATCGGTCAGGACAGCCCTTTCCTCTTCGTTCAATGTGTCCAGGCTGTAATCAGAGGATTTTACATATATATCTGGTCGAAAAAATCCTAGTTCACTGGCCAAATTTATACCATCAAAGAGAAAAACACCGTCGACACATTCCAATGCGGCCAACATGTAAGCCCTTTCATCTTCGGCCATAATCGGCCGATTATCACCTTTTAACATTTTGATGCTATCGTCGCTGTTCAAGGCAACCCAGAGCTGATCTCCTAATTTTTTCGCCAATTCCAGTGATAGTATATGGCCCACATGGAGGAAATCGAAACATCCATTGGTCAGCACCACCACATCGCCACCAGATTTAGACTCTTCACGTCTTCTAACCGCATCTTCAAAAGAAGACAATTTATAGTTCACCATCTTCATATATTTGCTGTCCTACAGGGCCGGTTTAAAGAGTCTTTTACTCGATCGAGTACTCCATTAACAAATCGCTTTGATTCATCACCAGCCAACATCTTGGTAATTTGATGGCCTGTTTATTGTTAACACAGGAGGAATATCAGGTGTAAATAACATCTCCGCAACTGTCATGGGCAGTAGGCTCAATTCAATCTTGGCAAATCTATTTATCTGACAATTTGTTGCATATTTCTGAATTACACGATCTCTTGTTTTGAGAAAACATAGGACGAATGTTACTCGTTCCGAAGAAAAGCATCGCAGAAAGGAGAAAATTTCTAAATTGAAAACATTAATTGCACTGGAAGGCA
>JAIRXD010000069.1 GCA_031268545.1 Puniceicoccales bacterium
CACCGCTGTGCCATCGGAAACAACTGCATAATCGATAGTTTTTCCGCCCTAGGAGGTCTTCCCCAAATAGCTAATTTTAAAATCAGCGATGCTGGAATTGTGACAATCGGCGACAATACAGTTGTGCGAGAACATGTTACATTAAGCACAGCCTCGGCAAAGGACCGATCGACCAGGATTGGAAGTCACTGTCTGCTCATGGCCTGTTCCCATGTCGCCCACGATTGTGTCCTTGAAAATAATATCATTCTCGCAAACAACGCTCTGCTTGGCGGGCACACGCATTTACAAAATGACTGCTTCATCGGAGGCAATTCAGCCATTCACCAGGACTGTACCGTCGGTGCCGGCGCGATAGTCAGTGGAGTTTCCGGTATATCCAAAAATATTCCGCCCCAATGCATGGTCGCTAACCGTAACGAACTCATAGGGTTAAATATTGTAGGTCTCCGTCGGCGTGGCGTTAGCCCAGCATCAATCGGTGAATTATCAAAATATTTCTGTACTATCTTTAAAAAAATGACCGGTAAATTTTGTGAACGTGCAGAAAAATTGCTCTCCGAAAACAAGATAGAATACAAAGAAACGATCCAATTTCTGGAGTTTTTCAAAAATGAATCGCCTAAGGGTTTCTGCAACCCAAGAAAGTAATCAGTTGCAAATCTTCAAAGAGGCATCAAAATTTCTAACATCCGCCACCGTATGTGCCCTATCTATATGCGCCGCAAAGGCGATCATAGCAGCATTATCTTCGCTGTGCTTCAATTTCGGCAAAAGCAACATTGTTTCACTGGCCCTTGCCAGCTCAATTAACTTATTGCGCAATAACAAATTATTGGACACACCGCCGGAAACACCCATGCTGTTATATTTTTTACAGGCCAACGCCACAGCAACCTTATTAACCAACGGCTCCACCAGCGCTGACTCATAACTCGCGCAAATACTTGGCAACTCCTTGGCAAACACATCATCATCTGTGATATTTTCCAACATATACCGAAGGCTGGTTTTCAACCCCGAAAAGCTAAACTTCATCTCGTTTTTACCAAAAAATGCCCTGGGAAATTTGAACCTACCTCGCTCGGCATCCTTCGCCAATTTCTCTATTTCGGGTCCACCTGGATACATCAACCCCAACAACTTAGCACCTTTATCGAAGGCCTCCCCGGCTGCATCATCGACGGTCTCGGCAATAACATTGATCTCAAAACCATCATGGATTTCAAACAAAATCGTATTCCCTCCGGAAACCAGCAGTCCCAAATGTGGAAAAAAATCCTCAATCCGCACCGGAAATATCGACATAAATGGCGAAAATGCATGGCCACGCAAATGGTTCACGCCACACATATCCGCCCGAAACATCGCCGCCAGCGTATGGGCAAAAGCCACGCCTAGACTCAATGAAGCAGCCAAACCCGGCCCATAGGTAACCGCCACCCGAAAGGCCTCATCCAAATATCCATTTTTTTTCAATTCATAGAGCAACGGAGCAAAATTATCCACATGGGCCCGGGCAGCTAATTCTGGCACAACACCACCAAACCGTTTGTGTATAGCTAGTTGCGATACCTTTCGCTCAAAAATAATCTCTGATTTTTTGGCAAAAACCGCAACACAGGTATCATCACAGGAACTCTCAATTCCAATAATATTCATATCAATCAAAATCTGGAAATAGTTCTATATCATGCTCTAACATGACAATAATGTCCCCTTCATGACTTGGCCTCTCCAATTTCAGCTCATAATTGTTATCCGTTTGCAAAAACAAAGGTACCGTATCTAAACAATCAATATCCGAGATATGATCTACATCTGACGATATCACCGTAAACAGAGTATCACCGTTGCCAAAACAAGATAGCACCAGCCCTGCCCAAATGACAAAAAATCTCGATAATCCCCAAAAGTAAATCATCACCGAAATGCCAACTAAACAATCACTCTTCTGGTTTAGTTTTCGGCAGGCTAAATAATTTTCTTCCTTCGCTCCATTGACCTCTTTTTCGCAATAAATCTATCCGCTCAAAACGCTTAAGCACACTGCGCTTGTTGCCAACACCTGAACCAGAACGTTTAAAACTTGAATGTTGAGTCATAGGAGCAAAGGGATTTAAATTAATAGAAAGTTATTTAACTACCCATTCAACAAAATTCAAGCTAAAAATAACAAAATTTAATTCTCAACCCAAAATCTTCTTCTTGAATAATTACATTTTTTTAATAAAATATCCACCGTGGTTGAAGCGATAAGTAAATCCAGGAATTCCGCTGCTAGTAAAAGCAAAGATGGCGCAACGAAAATATTTGCAAACATCGACGTGGGCTGGGGCAATATTTTATATATCCGTGGCGAAGGCGATGACCTAAGCTGGGAAAAGGGCATTCCAATGAAAAATAACGGCAATAACATCTGGACCTGGTCCAGTAGCACAAAAAAATGCATCAACTTTCAGTATAAATTGCTAATAAATGACACCATCTGGTGCATCGGCGAAAATTTCACCGCCAACGCCGGCAATGACAACCACATAGCTCCGGCATTTTAATATCAGGATAATAATACCGACATCTTCGCCAGGCTATCATCAACCATATCTCGAAAAAATAACCAGTAGGCTATTGCTCCCAATGTCAAAAATGGCCCGAAGGGCAAAGGCTGTCCCATCCCCAGGGGCTCTTTACTACCCTTGCAATGCACCGCCCAAACCGGCAATATCAGAAATAAACCGAGCAATGCACCGCCAAAAATAGAAAATATGGCACAATTTGTACCAGAAAATGCTCCTATACAACCAATTAACTTAACATCTCCAAAGCCTATGGTTTCCTTCTTCAGCAAAATTTCCGACACCACCGCCATCCATAGCAGTATACTTGACCCCAGCAATAACCCTTTAACGGAATATCCGATCCCCAAAAACAGGCTATCTTGGATCATAAAATGCGAAAAAATACCATTGGCAATAACACCAACCGTTGCCCCACCAACGGTGAACAGATCCGGAATCATCATGGTGTTAAAATCGATCCCCGAGGCTATCACCAAAATGACAAATAAAATTGCCCCTAGGGAGAATAAGGGGAATTGGGCAACATGCCACAGCATTGTAAACAACACAGCCATAAAAACTTCTATACCAAGGTATGAAATTCCTATCCTGGATCCACAGCACCTAGCCCTGCCCCGTAGCATCAGCCAACTGATAATCGGCACATTCAGCCACAGCGGAATAGTTTTTCCACATTCACAATGGGATCTAGGAAAAATCACCGATTGACCTCTGGGAATTCTTGCAATGCACACTCCGGCAAAACTTCCAACGCAGGCACCAAATGCGAACACAAATAGATAGAATAGTTTAGAATCTATAAACAACTCAATTGCCTGGAACCAATCATAATCCATATTAGCTTTCTATTAGAGAATTACCAGTCATCTCTAAGGGTTTTTGAAGCTTCATCAATTGCAAAATCGTAGGCGCAACATCCGCTAAACATCCGCCGCTTTTCAATTTCAAAGAATTACAACCATTGCCATAAATTGTTAATT
>JAIRXD010000073.1 GCA_031268545.1 Puniceicoccales bacterium
CCAGCGATGCTTTTCACATAACAACTCCCCATCCCGATGGCGCTGGCCTGGCCGAATGTTTGCGGGTGGTGATGCGCGAAGCTGTTGTGAATCAAGATGATATCGATTACATAAATGCCCATGGAACTTCAACACAATACAACGACAAATATGATGCGGTGGCATTGAAATATTTTTTTGGAGACCGAGCAAATCAAATTCCAGTAAGTTCCACCAAAATCATGACCGGTCATTTGCTGGTATAATTCCGCCGACGATAATTTACGAATTTCCTGATCGGGAGTGTGATCTGAATTTCATTTCAAATAAAGCACTTAGCAAAGAAGTAAAGGTGGCGATAAGTGAAAATTCCGGATTTGGTGGCCATAACGTCGCTTTACTGTTTAAGAAATTTTCAGACGAATGATCGTCAGATTTTTATTGAGATTTATTGGGATCTTATTTGCCTATTTGCCAGGATGGTTTGTTTCATTTATATGCTTGATTTGTGGCTGGCTTATTTATTATTTTTACTTCAGTCGACGGAGAATTCTGTTGTCAAACCTTGACCATGCGTTTCCTAAAAAAAGTTTTAGATGGAAAAAAAACATCGCTCGCACCAGCTGCGTGAGAACCGTTGAGCTAGGTCTATTATCAATATCCATTAACTGGTTTTCGAAGCAAAAACTGAAGAAAAAATTTTCTGTTGATGCTTCGATTCCAGAATTTATGAACTATAACTTTGGGGAAACCGCAGCCACAATAATATTGATCCCCCATTTTTCTTCCATGGAGGCAATGACCAGGCTACCAATACATCTGTCTCATGTAAATCCTTCAAAAATCGGTGTAATTTATAGGCCATTTCGCAACATCGACATCGAGTCATACCTAAGACATACAAGAGAAAAATTTGGATTCATCATGTTGTCAAGAAAAAATGGCCTATTTGCCGCAAAAAAAATATTGAGAAACCACGGTATACTTGGGCTGTTATTCGATCAAAATGCTGGAAAAAATGGTATATTGGCCACATTTTTTGGAAGAATTGCATCCACCACAGGGTTGCCAGATATTTTTCATAATAAATTTGGCGCGAAAGTCTTTGTTTTGTTTCCCAGGAGAACTGGATTGTGGCAGAATATTAGCGGATTGCAAGAGCTTGAGTTGCAGGATGATAGTAAAAATTCGGTGGCATTTGCGATGAATCGTTGGCTGGAAAAAACCCTTACATCCAGCGATGCGGTCTGCGCGGATTGGCTCTGGATGCACAACCGATGGCACTGCCAGGCCGAGGCCAGTAATTTTTTGCATATTTCGGCCAAGCGGATCGATGATCTGCGGTTAATGGAAAAAAAAACTAGAATTTTCCTGAGATTACCCAATTGGCTTGGAGATGTGCTGATGGCGCTGCCGGCAATAAAGGCCATATCTCGTTCCCGCGAAGATGCTTGGGTAACAATAATCGCCAAAGCCCAGTTCTGCGAGATGCTTAGGTATCTCTCCATCGGTGACAGCTATATCTCGTTGCCACGGAAGGGGTTTGGGTATTTTTATAAAATTTCCAAATACAGAAAACTGTTTCCTGATTTTTATATCCTGCTGACCAATTCATTCCGTGGAGATTTGGAGTCAAAGGTAATTGGCTGCCCGAAGACCTTTGGGATGGCCAGCGATGGGATGATTCGTCCACTTCTGACCAATGTCTGGAAAATTCCAAATGACCTGGCCGTCGGCAGAGTACACCAGTCGGTTGTGATTCAGAAGTTCTTCGAGGCGATGGGACTTAACGCTCATATAGACACTAATCCTTTGCTGAATAATCCGGTAAAAGATAAAAAAATAGCCCTGGTCTGTGGCAGCGAAAATTGTCCGGAAAAGAGGTGGCCTCTGGATAAATGGTGCGAATTAATAGAAGGATTGCTAAAAAAATATTGCGACTATGAAATTTTGCTGATTGGCACAAATTCGGATGCACAAATGGCCGAAGTCATGGAGAATAATTTCCCAAAGTGTGGTGCTATAACAAATTTAGCTGGAAAGACTTCGCTTACGGAGTGTCTGGAGATATTGGCTGTTTGTTCGGTGACCATTGGCAATGATACCGGTGGAATTCACCTGGCAAATATGGTCGGCTGTCCGGTGGTGGCGATCTATGGTCCGACAAACCCATTTCGAACCGGACCAATCTTTGCTAGCCCGGTGAAAATTTTGAAAAAATCCAAAAATCCAGAAACGAGCACGGATATATCGATGGTCAATGTGAGCGATGTCATTGCGGCAGTTGATGATGTAATTCATAGATAGCCTTTAGAACAAAAGAGGTGATTTTAATAAATTTTTGTCGACAAAATTGCATTCCGATTTAGGGTTCAACGTCGATGGATGCTCAGGTGGTGGAATTGGCAGACACGCCAGACTTAGGATCTGGTGCCGCAGGGCGTAAGGGTTCGAGTCCCTTTCTGAGCACCATTTATTTTTCAGTTTTTATTCTAGAAATATGGTTGCAAAGCTTTAAAAATAGTTTGTACTGTCGTTGGGTGTTAATTTTGGCTTGACTGTCCACATAGATGAGGTTGTTGCAAAAATTTAAAAACAACATTGGAAGAATGCTTGGGTTTTTGTCTCATGACATAGGTATCGATCTCGGAACCGCTAATACTCTAGTTTTTGCCAAGGATCGTGGTATTATAATTAGGGAGCCGAGTGTCGTGGCTGTCTATACGAATTCGCGGCGGGTGCGGGCTGTGGGCCTCGAGGCGAAGCGCATGTTAGGCCGAACTCCTGGCAATATTACTGCCATAAGGCCTATGAAGGACGGTGTCATTGCCGATTTTGATACCACCGAAGCCATGTTGCGCTATTTTATAAATAAAGCATCGCGCAGTGTAAAATTTATCCCTCCCCGGGTCGTGATTGCGGTGCCGTCCGGCATAACAGAAGTTGAGCGTAGGGCCGTGAAGGAATCTGCCATACACGCCGGGGCACGGGATGTTTTATTATTGCAAGAGCCTGTGGCAGCGGCAATTGGCGTCGGTTTGCCGATAGATGAACCGGCGGCGAGCATGATCGTAGACATCGGCGGCGGCACCACCGAGGTGGCGATTTTGTCGCTAAGTGGCGTTGTATTTTCCCAGAGTATTCGCATTGGCGGCGATGAAATTGACGATTCAATTATTGCCTATGTCAAAAAAATGTACAACCTAATAATCGGCGAGAGGACGGCCGAAGATATAAAAATTCGGATCGGTTCGGCGGCGCCGCTGGACGATGAGCTGGATATGTTGATCAAGGGGAGGGATGCCGTCATTGGTTTGCCGCGCACCATAAAAATAACTTCCGAAGAGATCCGCGAAGCCATAACTGGTTCTATACGAGGGATTATCGAGGTTGTGAAGATGGCGTTGGAGAAGTGCCCACCAGAGTTGTCCGCGGATTTGGTGGACCGTGGCATAGTTCTTGCCGGCGGCGGATCGATGATTCGGCGGCTGAATAGCGCCATAGGCAATGCCACTGGGTTGCCCGTCGTTGTTTCCGATGATCCATTGAGTGCCGTGGCGAACGGGACCGGTACGGTGTTGCAGGATTTGGGCCTTTGGCTAGATGAAGAGTGATCCTCGTGGACAGTACAGGTGGCTGGGAATTGTTGTGCTAGGGTGTGTTATCTGGTGGATTTTTTTATCTCTTTTCAGCTTCGACATCAATGACTTACTAAACATCAGGACCTGGCCTGTTTGCCTGACATCGAAAATAGATGGTCTGCTGGATCCGCTGAGAATTCGTAGATTGCCGAAGGCTGAATTGATTAATCTTGTTACGGATTTGTACGGTAAGAAGTTGGACACCGAGGAGTTAAGGAACCGGTGCGCTGAATTGGAGACGGAGAATGGCAGGTTGCGGGGGTTACTTGATCTGAAAATTTCATCCCGGCACAGCGTTATTTATGCCCAGGTAATCCGGCGTGATGTTTCGGCCTGGTGGGATCGACTGTGGATAAATAAAGGTGAAATTGATGGGCTAAGTATCGGCGATGGAGTGGGTTACGTTGGTGGTGTCATGGGAAAAATTTCCGAGATTTTTGAAACCAAGGCGGTGGTGGAACTTATTAGCAGTCCAAATTTTAGGATGGCTGTCCAGCTCTCCGGGGACCCACGGCCGTTTATTTTTTATGGAACAAAACATGTTGGGTTTAAAAGGGTTGGTAAACTTTCTGATCTACCTCAGGATTTATTTGATGCCGAGGAAACAAAAATTGTCAGTAGTGAAATGAGCTCAAAATTTCCCGGAAATTTGTTTGTTGGTCATTTGACGAAAAAAATCCGCAGCAATGGCATCTATTTCGATGCTGAATGCGAGATCTCTAACCAATTGAAGGACTTACGTGAGGTGATGATTTTCCTGAAGGCCGAATGATATGTTAGGATCAAGGTACGACAATTTTATTCCGCTCTATGGTGGATCAGGAGCAAAGAATGGCAAATATCGGCAGCATTTTTTAATGCTATTTTTGGCTCTATTGGTGGAATTTTTGGCAAATTTTATGGGTTATAAATTCAGTCTCAGGGCATTTGTATTTTGCCCATTTTTTTTCCCCATCGCCGTCGAAATTTTTGGTAAATTTGGCGGAATTTTTACCTCGTCGCTGGTCTGTGGCCTCTATGCCAAAGCCATTGGTTTTAGCTTTTCGATCAATGGCTATCTGGTTTCACTGTTGACCAATTTGCTGTTTCTTATGTGCCAGTCCAGGAAGATGTTAGTATTTATTTACTTGGCTACACTCTATGTATCTGCTGGTCCCTGCGACGGCTGGATGTTTTTCCTGGACAGCATTTATTCATTTGCAATATTTTGCCTAGTTATGAAACTTAGAGCATGGTGACCGTGGCCCTGGAGGAGATCGTAAGTTATTGCAGCAAAAGGCTTAACGTTCAGGATATGTTCGACTACCCCAATGCGTATAATGGTTTGCAGTTTATGAATTCAGGGAGAATTTACAAAATTGCGGCCGCCGTCGATGGCTCCCTGGAATCGATTCGCCTGGCTGGAGAGGTCGGCGCAAACCTGTTGGTGGTGCATCATGGCCTATTTTGGGGCAAATCCATACCGGTGGTCGACGGGGTCTATGCTAAATATAAAGCCTTGATAGACAATGATATAGCGATTTATAGTAGCCATTTACCGTTGGATGCCCATCAGGAAATCGGCAACAATGCTCTCCTGGCAAGGGATCTTGGCTTTGGGGTTTCGGATTTCGAAGAACTCGGTTTTCATGGAGTAAAAATCGCCGCCATTGTGAACGAACCAATTGGTCGGGAAGAACTTAAGTGCAGGCTAGCGGATAAGTTTACTTCGCTGGTTAGCATGGAATTTGGGCCCTCCAGGGTGAAAAAACTTGCAATAATTTCCGGTGGCGGAGGCCAGGCTATCCCATCTTTAGGTGCCTTTGGCATCGATACATTCATCACCGGTGAGTGCAGGCAGCACAGTTATTCTGAGGCCTATGAACATGGCTTAAATGTCTATGTATGTGGGCATTACGCTACAGAATGCCTGGGAATTATGGCCCTGGCCAGCGAGCTTGGTAAAGCATTTTCCCTGCCCCAGGTTTTTGTTAAAACCTCCTGTCCTCTGTGAGGCCTAGCAGTAGCTTAGCGCATTTTGCTTCTTTGTGCTCAGCAGAAAGTTTCTTATGGCAGTCATTCCCAACGCCTTAGAATCCTCTAGCACATAATGGCCGCAATCATTTAGCTTTATGACATGGGCATCATCGAAGCTATCTATCCAGACTTTTAGAAATGATTCGGTGAAACAGAAATCCTTTTGGCTCCAGAGGATAAGTGCTTTTTTTTTTCTAAGTAAACCAAGATTTTGGCCTATTTTTTTCAGAGTATTCCAGGACCTATGACCCGAATCCATGGGTATATCCTGAACGAATCGCAGTGTGGCAATTCGATTGGCCTTGGAATTGTATGGATATAGATAGCCGCTGCGTATCTCCTTGCTCATTGGGTAGTTAACGGCCATATAGCTCGATCCAATGGCAAATAGATTTAGCCTAAGCACGAGAAATTTCGCGAGCCATGATGTTCTGCAAAAGTTTATTCTTTTTGGTATCTCATTGGATAGGAATGCCGCTCCATTCATTATCGTGATACTTTCAATGCATTCTGGCCACATCTCGGCCAAAGCCATGCCTATGGCACAGCCCCAATCATGCAACACCAGATGAAATTTTCCAAAATTTAGATTTTCAATGAGACAGCGAGCGTTATTGATGTGGTTCTCCAGGCAGTAATTATAGTCCTGGGGCTTGTCGGATAGGCCGCAGCCCAGGTGATCCAGAGCGATGCATCGGAAGTCGCCATGCATGTATTTTATTAAATTTCTGTAATAAAAAGACCAGGTGGGGTTACCATGGAGCATCAGTACGACATCTCCTTTGCCTTCATCGACATAGTGCAATTTATGACCGTCTTTGTTGGTAAAAAAATTGCCATCAAAAGGATATTCGGTCAGTAAAAATTTTGGAAATTTTACCTTAGTTTCTTTCATCATCTCTCCGGTTATTTCATGAAATAGAACAGTATATCTCCGGTGGACCCAGTGATCTTGCCGCCCATATAAACAATTCCCCAGAATGTGTAATATATCGCCTTCAGCAGGATGGCATGAGACTGCGGCAGGTTTATCAATATGAGCATGATTATATAGGACCACCGGGATATCATTATAAATGCCTCTTCGCTCATATTTACCAAGTACTTAAGTAGATGCGACCCATCAAGTGGCGGCAGTGGTATGAGATTAAAAATCGCCATGGATATATTTATGATGATTGCAAATCCGAACAGACCGCCCAACATCGGATTGCGGCTCAACCAGGGCAAACAACCAATAATTGATAGTAAAATTGCAACGGCTATATTGGACAATGGCCCGGCCAAACTGGTGCAGATATCTCCCAAAGCTCTATGCTTGAAATTGCGAATATCCACCGGCACCGGCTTGCCCCAGCCAATGATGGCGATATTATTCGGGATCATTATCATGGTCAACGGTATGATGACTGTGCCAATCAAGTCTATGTGAGCCAACGGGTTTAGTGTAAGTCTACCATAGGATTTTGCCGTAGAGTCGCCAAATAAATAGGCAAACAGGGCATGGGAAAATTCGTGGACGCCATTGAATAGAATAAACAGCAAATAACAGGCGATTGATTGCTGCATCGAAGAGTTCATCTATTAACCATGGAATGAATGATTTGTTAAAAATCAACAATAACTTGCAATTTGCATCTTTTTATAGCCAGAATTCTATAAATAGGTAATTATTTTTCGAATTTCTCATAATATTTCAACAATTCTCCTTCGATGATCCGTTCTTCTAAATGTGAATGAACTTTTTTCTTATTATGGACTATCTGAACTATTATCAGGCTCAGAAAAGACATCATTTTCATTGTCATTTTCATGGCTACTTTCGCCATCGTCTTCGATTGGATGACTGGCATAATATCTTTCGGTAAATTCCTTTAGCTTATCTTCAAGCGGTTCATATACGCTTGATGGTATATAAGTAACAAGATCGCTGCAGGAGGGAATGTTTAAACTTGATTCGGTTATTTTAATTACAAATTCTGCCAATTTTCCCTTGGCATATTCTGATGTTTCGGGTGAATTTATTATGTAAATAATTTGGTTAAGCGCCCATATTATTGACGAAGCCATAATGTATTCTTCGGTATTTATCCCTTCATTGCCGACGAGATCGCCGTGTATAAATTGGGATTTTAGTATAAAGATTGGAATGAACATCTTAATTGGAAAGCGGTTAATAAAATTTAGCCATCTTTGGGAAATATAATCATGTTCTTTTTTTAGCCAGATGGACAAATGTTCGCAGTAATTACAGCAGAATTCATGTTGTATATAAAATATACATAATGAGCTTTTATAGGCCGAGAGATTTTTATTGATCGATTCATCTTCATTGAAAATAACACTTTCCATAGCATTGAATATTTTTTCAAGCACGGATATCTCCCGGCTGTCAATATTTTGTTCAATGAAATTTGATATGGTAGTTCTTAAGGTGTCGAAATTATTTATTTCTGGCAAATTTACATCTTCTTCGGGAAGTGGCTCTACCGTAATCCAATCTAGATCTTCTTCGGGCAGTGGCTCTGCCATTGTCTGATTTATTTGCTCCGACTGTGATTTTTCGTCAACGGCATATAGGCTGCCAGCTAAAATCTGACAGCCTAGTATACTTATTAAAAGTATATTTTTCACAATAATTTTAGTAATATATTAATTTAGATCAATATCATTGTTCGGTTTCAGTTTCTTCACCAAGGTTTTGGCCTTTGGTTTCTTTACAGTATTTGCTGACTTGATCACATATTATCCTGCTAAATGATGAACTTTCAACCTCCCCTAAAGCTATATTTATTAAAGGCTCAAGTAATTTTTTATTGTGGTTAAAATTCTCGTTAGCTGTTTCGATTTCATTCAGGGAACGAACGGCATCAGTTGCTAAATTCTTAATTACTTTTACAGTATCTTTATCTATATTTAAAAAGTCAAATCCATAGATAATGATACATTCTTGCAATAAATTTAAAATATCTTCATATTGGACTTCTTCTGTGATTTCTAGACCTTTAATTTTGTCAAGTTTCTCAATCGCATTATAGACAAACCGATTGGTTAATTCCATGATATTATTTTCGTAATCGCCTGAATTTTCCTCTGAAGCCTGGAATGATTCATCTTTGGTCTGTACATCAATTATTTCTCCAGAATATACCTCTAGAAGGTTATCAGTGATGGTTTTGATTAATTTCTTATCATCAATATTTAATGCTAGGCCTTTATTATCTGTTTCTGTAGAAGGTTCTTGATTTTCATCCGGATACGATCTCTGTGATTCTTTGTCTGCTATTGTAGGCTCCAGCATTTCTATATACTGCGCTGATTCCGCGGCTCCCGGCACAGTATGTTCTTCTGTCTGCGCCACCTGGGTTTCTTCTGCAGGAACAGCGTTTACATCCGATGGTTCTGAGTTTTGCTGTCTTTCCATGGTTATGGTTACTTCCAGTGATTCCGGAATGGTAATTTCAACAGTTTTAACATCTAAATTTCCCTGTGTAGAATTTAGATCATCCTTATTCGCGTATAGGCTACCCTGTAGGCATGGATAACATAGTGCTCCAATTAAAGCCAATTTTTTTATAATATTTTTACTTTCCATAGGTTATTTCCTATTTTTGCGTTATATCGAGATACGTCAAGTCATGATTTATATTTTTTTTACATTTAACTAAAATTTGTAATCCGAAAGTCTTTGCGATTGACAATGGTTTTAAGTTTTTTGCATTGATTACAACCTTGGGGGATTAGCTCAGTTGGTTAGAGCACCTGCTTCACACGCAGGGGGTCGGTGGTTCGAGTCCACTATCTCCCACCAGGTATGTATTATATTTAATTACAAGCAGATTAGCTATTTAATTTTTGACTTTTTTGACTTTTTTCGATATTTTTTTTGCTTCCGCGGTTTTAGTTTCTGTTGATTGCATCCTTTTCGATATTCTTTAACTTCTTGTTCAATTTTATCTTTAACTTCTTGTTCAATTTCTGGAGTATTTATTTCCTCTATAGTGTAATTTAAAAACCTATATGGTAATGGGAAATAGAGGTTAAGTGCATTATTTTTAGTGTATTCTTTAATGGCACTGACCAGGAAAGCAGCTGCGGTTTTTGCATCTTTTTGTTTCAAAGCCATGTTGCGTATATCTAACAAATCGGATTTGCTTATCACGCGATAATTTTTCCCATCAAACTCGAATCCAAATACAGATGACCCCAGAGTCATAAAGCATAATATATTTAATATCAATGAATAATTCATAATTAAATGTATTTTTATAAATCAATCTTGTCAATACTACTGATCAGAAACGATTGGTGGAAATATTATTTTTTTTGTAATTTTTTACACTCTCCTGAATCATTTCACTATTAATATCTTTCGGGCTGGTTATCATATTTGGGAAATTACTATGCTTTGGCCAGGGACAATATGAGGTTTTAAAATCTATTTTAATTGATTGAGATGTATCTAATTTAGCAGCAGTTGTTCGATTTGAGCAAATCCTGCTATTAGGCTTTTCGACAGCCATGATGCTGTTTCTATAAAGTATTTTCTTTTGGGTAGCATAAAAAGGCAAAAAATTGCGATTTTCCATCTTTTGGATAATTTTTTTAATATGCTCAATGTCGAAAATTTTGACATATTTTATAGCATCTTCGAGATATATCCAATAATTATATTTGCTATTTTTATTTGATGCCTTAGTTTGTTCCTGTCTATAATTCTGCGTTTTCCTGTATTCATCGAAGGCAGAAGCCAAAAAAAGAGCCGCATCTTTATAACTTGACTGCTCTCTGGCAACGATGTACATTCGTTCCATATCTTTTTTATTTTCCACCGAATAATTTTTGCCATTAAACTCGAATCCAAATACAGAAGACCCCAGAGTCATTAGACATAACATATTAATTATCAATAAGTAATTCATTGCCGAATATATTCTCATAAATCAGTCCTGTCAATATTATTACCTAGGAAGATTCGGCGGGAATATCCACGTTTTTCTGTG
>JAIRXD010000018.1 GCA_031268545.1 Puniceicoccales bacterium
GGCTGATATGGATAGGATTTTTACTGCCCTAGCCCAGGTATCGGATAGTAAAAATTCCGTCATGGTGATATCTCACAATCCGGGCATATCTAATTTTTTAGGAACAGTAACGGGTTGTGATACTATGGATATGCCCACCGGATCCATGGCCGTTGTAGAAGTTCATCTCAGGCATTGGAAAGATATCATATCCGTAAAACATATAGGTCGACAATTGATTTTTTTTCATCTCATAATGGATAGCACTATGAAAAAGCGCACGGTTGTTATTATTGGTAATGGATTTGAAGAAATTGAATTGGTGGCACCTGTGGATATGCTGCGAAGAGCTGGTGGCGATGTCAAAATTTTGTCCGTCGATGACAAAGTCGTTACCGGGTCCAACAATATTTCTATAATAGCTGACGGATTATTAAAGGATTATAAATACGATAAACCAAGTTGTATTTTGATTCCCGGTGGATCCTGGGTTCTCAAAGCAAGATATAATGAAGACATTTTGAATCTTGTGAAAAGCCACTATGGCCAAGGGTTGCTTACGGCAGCAATCTGTGCAGCGCCATTGATCCTAAGTGATGCCGGTATTCTGGCTGGCCATGAGTATACTTCCCATTGTTCGGTAAAGCTGGAAGGTTCAGAGGAGACCAGGCCGGTGGTGGTAGATAGGAATATCATTACCGGAAGAGGCGCCGGGGCAGCCATAGAGTTTGCCACGGCTGTGGTGGAAAAACTTTATGGCCAGACGACCGCCTTCAGTGTATCCAATGCCATGTGTATTACCATGGCCAAGTGAACAATTATAGGACCAATTTTACAGCAATATCTATAATTAATTTTTCAATCATGGCCAGATCTACCGTATGATTGAGCAGTGTACATAGGCTGGTCGCAGTTTTTCTAATATCCATAGGATAATTGGTTATATCTCCGTTTACATTTATGCCAATGCCGGAAACAGCCGCCCATATCTCATTGCGAAGGATCTTGGTTTCAGTCAGTATTCCGGCAAGTTTTTTGCCATCAAAGTATATGTCATTTGGGTGCTTTAGGGTAAAATTTACCGAGAATGTATTTGCCAATTCCTTGGCCACCAGTTCGGCAAATTTGAACGAAAAGTTTGAAAAATCCATCGGCGTCTGCCTTGGATGAAATGCCACGGAGAGATATAAATTTTTATCATCCGAGCTATACCATTGGCGATCAAATTGACCGCGGCCGGCACTTTGGCTTTTAGCAATGACAATAAATGGCATTGGTTGATGGTTTTTTTCTATGAGTTTAAGCGCATAATTATTCGTGCTATCGATGTTTTCTAATCTAAAAATCTGCATATTTCATTTTTATATTGTAAAATCTGTCTGTAAATATGCCATTTGCATCAATGATCAACGGAAAGCTGTTCATAATCTCTGGGCCGGCCGGCGTCGGTAAGTCTACGGTTTGTAAAAACCTACTGGCTTTGACCAGTGATAAAATTTTGAAGAGAGTCATAACTGTGACAACAAGAAAACCACGACCTAATGAAGTCCATGCGGAGGATTATCAATTTGTGTCGGAACAATATTTTGAAAATTGCATCAGGGAAAACCTATTGCTTGAATATGCCACTGTCTATGGAAAAGCTAGATATGGCACTCCAAAAGAATTTGTCATCCAAAGCCTACTTAAAGGCATCCATCTATTGCTTGTCATAGATGTCCAGGGTATGGTTGGAGTGAAGGAAAATATACCACCGGAGTTGTTGCCAAATGTGATTACAGTGTTTATTTTGCCAGAATCGATAGATACGGTGATTGGTCGATTGGAACACAGAAATTCCGAATTTGGGGATGAACTAGAACAACGGATAATGTCCGCAAAAAATGAGATTACAATTGCCAAGGAGTATGATTATAATCTAATCAGCGGCAGTGAATTCGAAGACCTATTGTCCCTAAAAAAGATCTATGAGATAGAAACATGCGCATAACCGGAGGAGCTGCTAGAAGCATAAATTTACTGGCATTGGAACATGGATTGTTGCGACCAGCTACGGATTTTCTAAGGCAGGCGGTGTTTTCTTCCCTCGGAGACACCGTTGCCGGAAAAAATTTCCTGGATCTGTTTGCCGGCACCGGAGCCTATGGATTGGAGGCACTCAGCCGGGGTGCAACCGGTGGTTTATTTGTCGAAAGAAATTTTTCCCTGAAATCTATTTTGCAAAAAAATATAAATGCGGTTTCAAAGAGCCTCGCCATCGACGGATCCTGTTGCAGCATCGCTTTGGAAGACTGCCTGACATTTAATTCTCAGGAAAAGTTTGGCCTGATTTTCATCGACCCTCCCTACGACATTGCCAGGAACTCATCGAATCGGATTTTGGCAAATACCTTAAATTTACTGTGGAATACTGTCGATGCACGGATAATCTTCGAAGTGCCATCGGATTTGCCATCACCGGTTATCCCTGGCCTAGAGGAAATAAAACGAATTGGTAAAAACTACAAAAAAAATAGCCCTTCAGCTCTGATATATGCTAAAACCCTACCCCATTAATCCATGTTGTTTTCATCGGAGAACTGCATGATTTCTGCTAGGGTTGTTCGGCCTTTCTTCACCTGTTCCCAAGCGCATTTCGACAGTGGTTCCATCCCATGATCTATGGCCAGATCTCGTATAAGTTTTGCAGGAGAACCTTTTATTATTTCATGATGGATCCGATCATTGACCACTAACACTTCGAATACCGCAAGTCTTCCCCGATAGCCATTTTTACATTTTTCACAGCCGTTACCTTCGAGTATTTTATTATTAAACTGCAGTTCATCCTTGGAGTCTATTCCAAGGGTTTTTAAGTAATGGCTCAGCTCATCTTCATTATATTTTTTTGGCTTTGCGCAATGGGGGCAAATTTTTCTGACCAATCTCTGGGCTATTACCAATTGCAACGAACTGGCAATCATGAATGGATCCAGCTCCATATCCACCAACCTTGAAATCGCTCCAACTGAGTCATTTGTGTGCAATGTACTCAACACAAGGTGACCGGTAATGGAAGCTCTTACGGCAATATCAGCGGTTTCCTGGTCTCTTATTTCACCGATCATTACCACGTCCGGATCCTGCCTCAATATGGAGCGCAGGGCACTGGCAAAGGTCATACCAATGTCCGACTGAACCTGGCACTGATTGATCCCCGGGATTTCATACTCAACTGGATCCTCAACCGTTATTACCCTGATTTCTGGAGATCTTATCTTTCTTATACAGGCGCCAAGCATGGTTGATTTACCAGAACCGGTTGGTCCGGTTACCAATACAATCCCATGGGGTCTTGTTATGGCATTTATTACCTTCTTTAATTCCGATTCACCAAGGCCCATATCTTCTATGGCCACCGGAGCATCCCCTAGATCCAACAGACGCAAACTGATACTTTCACCGTAGACCATCGGCAGAGTAGATACACGAATGTCGACGGATTTTTCCGTTGATTTAAAAGATATACGACCATCCTGGGGCCTTCTTTTTTCAGAAATATTAAGCTTTGCCATTATCTTCAGTCGTGAAATTACCGCTGCCTGATAGTAAATCAAATTTTGGGGTAATTTTACCGGAACCAGTGCACCATCGATACGATATCTTATTTGTAAGGAATTTTTTTGTGGTTCAAAGTGAATATCGGTGGCTCTATCTATGAGAGCCTGTCTAATTACTTCGTTTACGAATTTTATTATGACTGCATCTTCATCTTCTTCAACGGCTTCTGGCTTGGCTTGAATATTGCCACCCTCGTCGCCCTCCATGAAATTATCTGCCCCAATACCGAATTTGGCATTTATTATCTTTCTAATCTCATCGGCATCGCCCAGAAAATATTTATAATCTCCTGGACAGGCAACCTTTAGCCATCGCTTCATCATCTCATTGGGCGGCCAGGCAAAGACTATGGAAATGGATTCATCCTCATTGGTAAAAGGAAGGCACGCATACTCATGAATGATTTGCGAAGGGATCACTACGGTGATATCTTCACAGGGTGCAAATTTTTCAATAAATTCTAGTCCAGAAGCTTCCGATACCCAGGTTCGGGTGTCCTTTATACTAAAATCTAATTTTGCGGCAAGAACTTTTATCCTTTTTTCAATTTGTGCACCAAGAACATTGCTCTCCACGTCTTCGCCAAGTTCACTAATTTTATTTTCTAAATTATCCATCTTTAGCCAAAGGTATAATTCTTAATTTACCAGTAACCGCCATAGCTGTCACTGTAGTTATTATCATAACCGCCATAGTTGCCGCCATAGCTATCATAGCCATAACCACTATCATTATTACCACCACCATAGTTATTGTAGTTATCGTAGCCGCCATTATAGTTTCCATAGCCATAATTATTGTAACCACCATAGAGATTGTCATCAACAGTGCCGCTGGAAACCACTGGTTTATCATGTTTTATAATCTCTACATCCTGTTCCTTCCCGCCCTTTGTTTTGATATGTACCACTTTTTTTATCGAATCATAGGATATGATTGAGAAAGGGTCATTTTCATTACTTATGCCAGTATTAATCACAAAACTACGTTTTTCTTGTTTATTATAAAAACTAAAAACATCACTTCCTCTACCATTTTCATTATTAAATGAGATAACTCCACGAAATTCTATTTCTAACTTTGGCTCCGGCTTTACTTCCTTTTTATCATTTTCATCCTGTGATTTTGGCGATTCTACTGGTTTTGGGGCTTCCTTTACTGGAGGTGTATATTTTCCGAACGGCGAATTTTTTAACAAAGATTCGAATTTCTCCAAAGCAGCAGAATTAGGCTCTCCTACTCCTTTTACTGTAGCGATAAAAAGGGCTAAAAGGATAGTCATAAGTACTTTAATGCCATGTACTATCATAACTCAATTACTCCACTATTTATTAGCACTAGGTGCTATTTCAGATTTTTTTGCACCTTTTAATGCATCTTTATTATACTTTCTCTTCTTTCTTATTCTATCGGCTTTATTTTCCGTTTTTTTCGTACCATTTTTTTCTTTTCTTTTCTTAGCTAATTCTTTTTTGCGAAACTTTCTCCACTCGCGTCCTTTTCCAACTTTGCTGTCAAGATCTTTTGAGTGTTTATCATAGAGTTCCTGTTTTTCTTTATTTCTCTCTTCTTCTTGCTCCCGGATATGTTCTAATTGCAGACCAAACATGGTATCCGATGGGAATGGCTTAATATCAGTGAATTTTCCTTCTCTATTATAAGATTCCATATCTTTTTCAAGCCCTGCCGCCTTGGATCGTTTTTCCAAATATCCTTCTTCATCCTGCGGCTGTAATATTATCGTAGGTTTGATAAATATTATCAACTCTGTTGTTGCTTCTTCCCTTTTCCTTGAAGAGAATAATAGATCTCCTAGCAATGGCAAATCACCAAGCAGCCACAGCTTACCGCCTCCAGTGTCTGTGATTTTTTCCTGTAACCCAGCCATTACTACCACATCCATATCGGCGACACTGACAAACGATGTGGCATGTTTTGTTGAAATAATAGGTTGTTTCGTAGTAGCAAATTCTACATCGGATATTTTCTTTTCAATTTTCTGTTCGATCTCCAACTGGATTATTCCGTTATTACCAATAAGTGGTTTAACTTTCAACATAATTCCAACATTTTTATAGTTGATGCTCATTTTTGTACCACCGCCGGTGTTGGAATCGGAGGTAGTTGATTCCAAAATCGGCATGGATTCACCAACTTCTATTATAGCTTCTCTATTATGGGTTGTCACTATAGTTGGTGCTGACATTATCTTTACATTGGAATCTGTCTTCGCTTTGTTAAATACCGATTTAAGTGAAAAATTCCTTAGATTTCCGGTCAGAGAGAAATGATTGCTAGAACCATTAGCACCATAGCCTATTTCACTACCTCTACCACCAGATGCCTCAGGACTACCATCACTGCCTCCGTCATCACCTGTGTCACTACTCGATCCACTAGCACTGCCCATTGGGGCAAACTCTAGGGAGAAAGAATCTAAACCACTTGTCTGAAATTTACGCAGTGCTACCTGGGCAATTACAACTTCTATCCTAACCTGATCAAGGAGGATATCAAGTTTACCTATAATTGATCTGATCTGGGTAATGTCAGTTGGAGTACCATATACAATAATCGAATTGCTCCGCTCATCGTTCTCGATTGCCAGCGAGTTAGAAAAATGTATATCCGGCCCAGCAAAACCATCATTATTTCCTAAATCTGATTGCCCAGCTGTGAGATTTGCTACCGATTTAGGTGGAACTGGTGCAGAATTTTGGGACCTTTGGGCCATTGCCTCTTGGGTGGCAAGCTTATAGGAATTGACTTTATCTTCTTGTTTGCGTTGCTCACTGATTATTTTCTTCATTACCTCAGCAATATCCTTGGCATTACCATGTTTTATTCTTACCACTTCAGTTCTGGTCAATGGCTCCTTATTTACATCGAGTTTTTTTATAATTTTTTTTATCAATAACAAACTTTCTGACGGGGCCATAATTATGAGTTGATTAGTGGTTTCATCACTTTCGATGGTAATGTTGTTCGAAAGATATT
>JAIRXD010000039.1 GCA_031268545.1 Puniceicoccales bacterium
CTCATGCTTTGGAGGCTTTCGCTGAAGGGAATTGAGGATCGTTTGCTGCCCAGTTTTTCCGGATAAATTATCTCCACATCTATGGTGCTCAGCGAGGGATCCATGGAAATTTTTGCTCCGGGAATGTACCGAAAAATGTCGTCATCCTTTGAATTAGTCAACCCAAATAGGGCTATTGCCGACTGGTTTGAGAATGTTATGTTGCCGGCGCCATCCACTATTACGACCCCATCCCTGATCACATCGACGATGGACCCAAAGAAATTGCGCTGGCTGCGGAATTTTTTTGCCAAGATCAGCAATGTCGCCTTATCGAGCCTTTCGGCCTTTTCCAGCAGCTTATCTAGGGAATTTGGTTTCATTTGGATTGCTATGGATTTATTTCGCCATGTTCTTTAGTGCTTGATACAGAAAACATTCCATTAGCTTCCCAGGGCGCCGGTTTGGCCCAGGGCAACAGTGTGTGGTCGTCATCGGGGGCCGCACAGGCCTGGATCATAGAAGCCAGAATAAGGAGACCTAGCCTAGGAATTTTCATTCTATTTTATCTAAAATTTGCAGGACATGATTTCCTTTTTCAATGGATCTATCTAGTTCGAATCTTATCTCGGGGAAGTACTTAATGCTTATTTTTTTCAAAAGTTCTCGTTTTATCTTTGCATGATTTTTTTTAAAAAATTTAGCTGCAATTTCCTCGAAATCTCTGTGCCCCAGTGCCAGGTAGGTTATTCGGCAGAATTGCAGGTCACCGGTTATAATGGCGTTGGTGATGGTTATGGATTTTGCTTCGTCGCAAAAATCTTGGCGCAGAATATTTCCCATTTCCTGGCGGATAAGTTCGCTGATTTTTTGTCTTCGTAGATCCATGGCTCAAAGGGATTGGCGATGCTGCAGCACCTCATAACATTCGATCTGATCTCCGATTTCGTAATCGTTAAAACCGTTGGATCTGATGCCGCACTCGAATCCGGCCCGGACCTCGGTTTGATCATCTTTCTCTCGTCGCATGGACTCTATTTTGCCCTCGAAAATAACCACATTATTTCTGTAAACCCGCATCGATTTGTCCCGGAGTATGTGGCCATCGATAACCATACAGCCGGCGATGGTTGCCCTTGAAATGGCGAAAAGCTTTCGGATTTGTGCCATACCTAGATGATTTTCAACGAGATCGAAGTCCAGTAGATCGGCCATCGCATCGCGTATCTGGAGCACGAGTTCATAGATTATATTGTTCTGTATTATTTTTACGCTCTTGTTTTTCGCCAGGGCCGCTGCCTCGTTATCCAGTTTGACATTGAACCCGACGATGGTGGCATTGGTGGAATCAGCCATGTTTATGTCATTTTTCGTTATAATGCCGACTTCCGCCGACAGGATATCTAGCAGGACCTTCTCGCTTTTGATTGTTTTAAAGCAGTCGATGACAGCTTCGATGCTGCCGTTGACGTCGCATTTCACGATGATATTGAGAGTTTTCTGTTTTTGGGACTCTATGGCTGCGAACAACTTTTTTATATCGACGATCTGGTTTGATTTGGTCTTGGGAGTCTTGGTTCGTTTTTTGGCCGTGGCAAATTCTTCCGCCATTTCCCGGGCCTCCTTCTCGGTTTTCACCTCCTCAAAACTGCTCCCGGCCGTTGGAATTTCTGACCAACCAGTGACCACCACCGGCATGGCAGGAGTAGCTTGTTTTACATTTTTGTGACCATCGTTAATCATCGCTCTTACCCGGCAGTAGCTTTCGCCGCAGAGTATTACCGAACCGATCTTTAGCAGCCCATTTTTGACTATTACCGTGGCAGAAGTCCCTCGGCCGGCGTCTATTTGAGACTCTATTATCACTCCCGATGCATTGGCTTTGAAGTCCGCTTTGAGGTCCATCATTTCCGCCTGTAATAATACTAGATTGAGCAATTCGTCAATCTTTTGACCGGTGGTTGCCGATATGGCTGCGTAAAGAGTCTCACCTCCCCATTCTTCCGGTGCAATGTTCCGCTGCTGCATTTGCTGCTTGATCCTATCGATGTTGGCACCATTCACGTCCATCTTATTTATGGCAACCACCACCGGGACTTTTGCCTTTTTCACAAAGTCCAGTGCCTCATCGGTTTGGGGCATGAATCCATCATCGGCAGCCACCACCAATATGGCTATATCAGTGACCTCTGCGCCCCGTTCGCGCATCTTGGAAAATGCTGCATGGCCCGGCGTATCTATGAATGTTATGCTCTTGCCATTGATGTTAACTTGATAGGCACCAATACGTTGAGTGATGCCGCCGGCTTCACCTTCGGCCACTTTAGTTTTTCTTATGGCATCCAGCAATGTGGTTTTGCCGTGGTCCACATGGCCAAGGACACATACGATGGGCGATCTGGGCAATATTTCCTGTTGAATAATTAATTTTTGGGCGGCTTTTATACCGGGAGTTTTCTGATCGGAATTTCTATGTTTAATATCCAGTCTAAAGCCATACAGTGCAGCAATTTTTGTGGCAATATCTTCACCGATGGATTGGTTCATAGATGGGAAGACTCCCAATTTCATCAATTCAGAAATCAGTTGAAATGGTTTTAGATTTATGGTGGATGCAAATTCTTTAACTATAATGGGCGGACGCATTTGCACCACATGCAGCTCTCCACCGCCTGGTTTGGATTTTTCACCAGTTGCTGGCAGTGTCCGTGGAATAATCCTTAGAGGTGCTTTGGGTGCTAGGTGCCTTGATCCATAGGACGGGGCCTCTTTGGTTTTTGAAATTGGAACCGCAACTTCATCACTGGCTGGGACTTCATTTTTGGCCTGGACTACTTCAGCCTTCGCCTTTTCCTTGGATTTAACTTTTTCTGGCAGAGATACGCCCACCGTTGGTGCCGTGGTACTTGGCTCAATCATTACAGCTTTTACCGGTGGATGGAGAACTTTGGTGATCGGCTTGGCTGCTGTCAGAGTTACCGTAGTCTTTCGAGCCAGCGATGGAGCTCTACGTACCGAATCTTTGGATGAATTTATGGCTGTAACTTCTTCCGAAATAATGGTTTGTGTTTCTGTCTGCCTGATATTATCCTGTAATTCATCATCCAGTGCCTTCTTCGCCCCCATATTGAGCTCCTGGATGAGCGCATCGGCGTAAATAGTTGGGACGGAATTGGATGGACTTGTTATTTTTAGACCACGTTCGGATAACATCGTCATTACGATTTTATTTTCTAATCCTAGTTCTTTTGCCAACTGATAAACTCTAATGCTCATTAATTACGTCCCTAAACAACATCATCGAGCCCACGAAACAATGAACCTGTTTGGGCTTTCATTGCGGCGTTATCGCGATTTGATAGCTGCTTCACTGGTGCGATAGTTCAAACTGTTTGATTTTTTCAAGAACG
>JAIRXD010000042.1 GCA_031268545.1 Puniceicoccales bacterium
CCAAGGAGTACCGCTAATTGCTCCGGAAGCACCTCTGGTCGGTACCGGCATAGAAAAACGTATGGCGATTGATTCAAAAAATATGGTGATGGCAAAGTTCGACGGAATTGTGGCCTCGGTCGATTCATCTCTTATAATAGTTATAAAAGACGGCAAATTCCCCAAGAGAATTGACAATAAGGTTGTGTCAAACAAGGACTTAGCCGTATATAATCTGCGAAAATTTGTGCGATCCAATGCCACCACTTGTTTCAATCAGAAGCCGAAGGTAAAAAAAGAACAAAATGTCTGTGTCGGAGATATTTTAGCCGACGGTGCAGCCATTGATAATGGAGAACTTGCGCTAGGTCGAAACGTTTTGGTAGCGTTCATGCCCTGGAATGGTTATAATTTTCAAGATGCTATCATATTGAGCGACAGACTGATAAAAGATGATGTGTTCACATCCATACATATAGAAGAGTTCGAAGTGGTAGCCCGGGATACAAAACTTGGCGCCGAAGAAATAACCAAAGATATTCCAAATGTCAGCGAGGAAGCACTGAAAAATCTCGGCCGGGATGGTGTGATAAAAATTGGCTCAGAAGTAAAACCAGGAGATATACTTGTAGGTAAAATAACGCCCAAAAGTGAAGCCGATTTGATCCCCGAAGAAAAATTGCTCCGGGCGATTTTTGGCGAAAAGGCCGACGATGTTCGAGATTCATCTCTTACTGTACCATCGGGTTGCTCAGGCATAGTTATGGACGTAAAGGTGTCAGGACACATCGACCGAGAAAAAGAAGATATTTCTACGTCGGATTTAAAACGCAGGACGAAAAAAATCAACGAAGAGTTTCGCAGTCAATCGGATAAATTAAGGGACGATCTCACCGAGGCGCTGTCTAGCATTTTGCTTGGCGAAAAAATTCCACTTGACGTTACCAATGGGTTAAATGGCGAAATAATCATCCCGGCCAACAGAAAAATAACCAAAACTCTACTCCGCAAACTCGCCTCCTGTTTTGATTCGGTTGAAATTACAGCCTCTCCGGTCAAAAATCGCATCATGGAGATAGTCGAAAATTATAGGAGTAAATTTGAAGAGCTTGATCAGGAAAGGGTTAAAAAAATAGAATCCATCGAAGCCGGCGACATCGATGACAGTGGCATTATTAAAAATGTAAAGGTCTATATAGCCATCAAGCGAAAGATCCAAGTGGGTGATAAAATGGCCGGACGCCACGGAAACAAAGGTGTGGTTTCCAACATTGTAAGGCAGGAAGATATGCCATTTTTGCCCGATGGCACTCCAGTCGATATCATTCTTAACCCCCTCGGCGTCCCAAGCCGAATGAACGTGGGCCAGGTTTTGGAAACTCATCTGGGTTGGGCCTGTCAGAAACTTGGGCTAAAGGCGGCCACCCCCATATTCGATGGTATGCCAGAATTGAAAATTCGAGAATTTCTAAAGAAGGCAGGTCTGCCGGAAACCGGTAAATCTCGGCTCTTCGATGGTCTTACCGGTGAAACCTTCGATCAGGATGTGGTTGTTGGATATATATATATGATGAAACTTAACCATCTTGTATCCAACAAGATACATGCCAGAGCCGTGGGGCCATATAGTTTGATAACCCAGCAACCTCTCGGCGGCAAGGCCCAGTATGGAGGCCAGAGATTTGGAGAAATGGAGGTATGGGCACTGGAAGCCTATGGTGCAGCCTACACACTACAGGAACTTTTAACGGTAAAATCCGATGACGTTCAGGGCAGAACCAAGACCTATGAGTCACTGGTCAAAGGGGATAATTCACTGCAAGCTGGTATGCCCCAATCATTTAATGTGTTGATGAAAGAGATTCAGAGCCTATGCCTGGACGTAAGACTCGAAAACGAAGACAGTTTTGTTGATTAATATATATTATATGAGCAATCAAGAGATAAGAGAGTTTTTAGGTTTCGAAGGTAATGACAATTTCGACAGCGTCGCGATTTCAATCGCTTCGCCGGATGCCATTCGTTCCTGGTCGCGCGGGGAGGTAAAGAACCCGGAGACAATAAATTACAGAACATTCAAACCCGAACCAGGAGGTTTGTTTTGCCAAAGAATATTTGGCCCAATCCGCGACTACGAGTGTGCCTGCGGTAAATATAAAAGAATAAAATATAAGGGCACAATCTGCGATCGCTGTGGCGTTGAGGTAACTGTTTCCAGGACAAGGCGTGAACGAATGGGCCACGTAGAACTGGCAATCCCGATCTCTCACATATGGTTTTTAAAAAGTCTGCCCAGCAGGCTCAGTTTGTTTCTCGATATGACGGTCCGTGAGTTGGAAAAGGTCATATATTATGAAAGTTACATGGTCATTGATCCCGGCGCAACGCCCCTGAAAAAAAAGCAACTCATAGGTGAACAGGAATATAGCGATCTATGCTCCGAATATGGGGACGATGCACTCGTTGCAAAAATGGGCGCCATCGCACTGAGGGAAATTTTATCGGTAATGGATCTGGAGGACATGATTTGCAACATCCAGGAAGATATGTACAACACAAATTCGAAGCAATTGAAAAAAAAGCTTGCCAAACGATTGAAACTCATATCTGGATTTTCAAAATCTGGGTCTAGACCGGAATGGATGATCTTGGAAGCGCTGCCCATATTGCCGCCGGATCTTAGACCATTAGTTCCATTGGATGGCGGCCGATTTGCCACCAGCGATCTGAACGATTTGTATCGCCGCGTGATCAATAGAAACTACCGGCTCAAAAGCTTGTTGCAACTTAAGACTCCGGACGTAATTGTGCACAATGAGATGCGCATGCTCCAGGAAGCCGTCGATGCGCTTTTCGACAATGGACGCCATGGCAAGGCGGTGCTTGGCTCGGGCAATCGACCACTTAAGTCGTTGAGTGATATGCTCAAAGGTAAACAAGGGCGCTTCAGGCAAAACCTACTTGGGAAACGTGTCGACTACAGCGGACGCTCGGTCATTGTAATCGGTCCAGAATTAAAACTCCATCAGTGTGGGCTGCCGAAAAAAATGGCCCTTGTATTGTTTGAACCGTTCATCATCAGAAGGTTAAAGGAATTTGGGTTCGTTCACACCGTACGAAGTGCAAGGAAGATGATAGAAAAACAGTCGCCGGAGGTATGGGATATTTTAGAGGAGGTGACCCGTGGCCATCCCATATTATTGAATCGAGCCCCCACTTTGCACCGATTGTCAATCCAGGCCTTTGAACCAATACTCATTGAAGGTGAAGCGATTAGGTTACATCCATTGGTGTGTACATCATTCAATGCGGATTTCGATGGCGATCAAATGGCGGTGCATGTACCCCTATCCATAGAAGCTGTAATGGAATGTAAGTTGCTCATGATGGCCACGAATAATATGTTTTCTCCATCCAGCGGCAAACCCATATTAACCCCTTCCCAGGATATAATTTTGGGCGTATATTATCTCACCTACGAACCAAAAAAATCAGAAAAAATTAAGAGAATTCCGCTGTTTAGTTGCTACGAGGAAGTTCTTATGGCCAAGGCAGATGGGCATCTATCTGTCCACGATTGGGTTCATATTCCGAACCCGGACTACGATCGCGCCACCCGGCATGGCGATTCAAAGAAAAAGATAATCGAAACCACGGTGGGCAGAGTTATATTTAACAGCATTTTCCCCAAAAGTCTCGGCTTTGCCAACGAATCGGTGGAGAAAAAATTGCTAGGCGATTTGATAGCGGCGACCTACAAAGTTGCCGGCCAAAAGGAAGCCATAGCCATGTTGGATCGATTGAAAATTCTCGGCTTTTTGAGCGCAACTCAAGCCGGCCTGTCCATCGGCGTTACGGATATGATAATTCCCAATAGCAAAGATGCAGCCATTTCAAATGCAAGAGAAAGGGTGGCAGAAGTGGATAATCAGTTCAAAAAAGGCATAATAACCACCGGCGAAAGGTATAATAAAATTGTCGATATTTGGACCAATACCACCGATGAGATTTCGAACAATGTTTTCAAAAGCATGCAGGAAAATGATGGCAAGGATTTTATAAATCCGGTTTATTTGATGATGGATTCGGGTGCAAGAGGTAACAGACAGCAGGTCAGGCAGTTATGTGGCATGCGTGGTTTAATGGCCAAGCCATCCGGTGAAATAATAGAACAGCCAATTCTCTCTTCCTTCAGAGAGGGACTTTCGGTATTGGAGTATTTCATCTCCACCCATGGTGCACGTAAGGGCTTGGCAGATACAGCATTAAAGACCGCAGACGCCGGATACTTGACCCGAAAACTGTGCGATGTCTCAATGGATTGTATAGTCAGTTGCTACGACGATGGCATGCACAACGGCATATGGAAACAGGCGATCATGGACGGAGAAAACGAAGTGGTCGGCTTGAAAGAACGCATAGTTGGTAGGTGTGCAGCGAAGGATATTCATAATCAATTCAAACCAGATGAAGTGATAATTCATGTCGCCGAGCTGATCACTGCGGATATTGCAAAAAAAATCGATGATTGTGGCATAGAAAGAGTTAAGATTCTGTCACCGCTTACAAGCATGCGGCGAAATGGCATTTCCGCGCTTTCCTATGGCATAGATCCGGCCACAAATAGTATGGTGGAATGCGGTTCGGCGGTGGGTATAATCGCGGCCCAGTCCATTGGCGAACCCGGGACTCAGCTTACGATGCGCACATTTCATATCGGCGGCGTTGCAAGCCAAATGCTTAAAACCCCGGAATTGAGGGCTCGCGAAGCTGGCATAATAAAGTACATAGATACTAGACTTGTAAAGACCGCCGACGGTGCGAATATTGTTCTGAACAAATCTGGTTATCTGGCTCTGCAGACGAAAGAGGGCAACGAAATTGATAAATATAGCTTGGTGCATGGCGCAGTTTTGACCGCCGACGATGGGACAGTCGTGGAAAAGGGACAGTTGCTGGCCATCTGGGATCCACATAATGTTCCGATTATGTCCGAGTGTTCCGGTCGGATTCGGTTTCGGGATATGATTCAAGGGGTTACCATACGCAGAGATATAGACGAAACCAGCGGTAAGATCACGACGATTGTCATTGAGCACAAAGAAGATCTGAATCCAATTATAGATATTTTGGACGATTCTAATAATGATGAACCAAAGGAAATTGGGTCCTATGCGATTCCCACCGGAGCCCAGGTTATTGTGGATGATGAGAATATGATTTCAGCCGGTGCTTTACTTGCCAAAACTCCAAGATCTGCTTCGAAGACACATGATATTACCGGTGGCTTACCTCGTGTGGCAGAATTATTTGAGGCACGAAGACCGAAAGAAGCTGCGGAAATGGCCAAAATCGATGGCATCGTATCGCTGGGCGGCACCGTTAGAAATAAAAAAAGAATTTGGATTACCGATTCCGAAAGCGGTCGAAGGGAAGAACATCTTATTCCACATGGTACGCAAATCGTTGTCCATGAAGGAGATTTTGTCAATAGAGGTCAGCATCTCACCGATGGATCCGCCGATCCCCATGAGGTGCTTGAGATCCTCGGCGTTTCTAGCGTCCAGGAATATTTAATTGCAGAAATTCAAAAAGTCTATAGATTACAAGGTGTTACGATCAATGATAAACATATTGAACTCATTGTCGCCAGGATGTTGCGAAAGGTTCGAGTCACAGATCCCGGCGATTCGGATTTCTTCTGGGGCGAGCAGATCGATAAAGATGAGTTTATGGATCGAAATAACGAGATAATTGAAGCTGGTGGAAAACCCGCCGAGGCAGATCCTGTGCTATTGGGAGTGACAAAGGCTTCGCTGGAAACCGAAAGTTTCATTTCTGCTGCTTCATTCCAGGAAACCACAAGGGTTTTGACCGACGCGGCTACCATGTGCAAGGTTGACGAACTAAAAGGATTTAAGGAAAATGTCATAATGGGGCATTTGATACCAGCTGGCACAGGTTTGCCGAAGTATAGGAAGTTGAAAATAATATACTTAGATAACAAAACTTCGGAAATAAAAATTGACGATTTAGTTCCGGAACTAGTTGAAAATTTGACCATAACCCATGTGTGATACAAAATAATTATGCAATTTTATAAATAAATGCTTGCTTTTACATATTTTTTTAATTCTACATTCACTTGGATTCGTTTAATAATAATTAAATCAATGTTTTGATGCCTACAATTAATCAGTTAATAAATAAGCCGAGGGTTAACAGTTTGGTGAAATCCAAGGCGCCGGCGTTGAGGGGTAACCCGTTTCGTCGTGGTGTGTGTATTCAGGTCATGACTCGCACGCCAAAAAAGCCGAATTCTGCCATACGTAAGGTTACTAAGGTTCGATTGACCAACAAGATGGAAATCGTTGCCTATATTCCGGACGAAGGGCATAGTCTGCAGGAACATAGCGTTGTACTTGTTCGCGGCGGAAGAGTGAAAGATCTTCCCGGCGTCAGGTATCACGTCGTTCGCGGAACTCTTGATTGTACCGGGGTTGAGAAACGCCGTCGAAGTAGATCTAAATATGGAGTTAAGAGACCAAAGGCTAGTAAAAAGTAATTGATGCGGAGATAGGTATGTCAAGGCGCAGAAGAGCAGAAAAACGAGAAATAGCAAAAGACCCTAGATTTAGTAGTCAATTGGTGGGGCAATTGGTTAATATCGTGATGGAGCGTGGCAAGAAATCCCTTGCCTGCTCCATAGTATACGGAGCGATAGAGTATGCCAGTGAACAACTTAGCAAAGGAGATCCCATAGAATTATTGATGGGCGCCATTGAAAATGCCAGACCAAAACTTGAGGTAAAGAGCCGTCGGGTCGGCGGCGCCACCTATCAGGTTCCCATGGAAGTGCCCTACGTGAGGCAACAGAGTCTCGTGTTTCGATGGATGGTCCAAATGGCAAAGGATAGAAAAGGTCAATGCATGCGCAATGCCCTTGGCCAGGAAATAGTTGATGCCTATAATAATACCGGCGCAGTGGTCAAAAAAAAGACAGAGATGCATAAAATGGCCCAGGCCAATCGAGCTTTTGCCCATTTGGTTTGGTAAATTTATATATTTTTTGTTATGGCTATTAAAAAAATTTCGTCGGCAAATTCTCCAGATCGCAGTACACCACTGGAGTACACTAGAAATATTGGTATAGCTGCCCATATAGATGCCGGCAAAACAACTACCACCGAAAGAATATTATATTACACCGGGGTGGTTCACAAAATGGGCGAAGTTCACGATGGCACCGCGGTAACCGATTGGATGGAGCAGGAAAG
>JAIRXD010000060.1 GCA_031268545.1 Puniceicoccales bacterium
AGATGTTCACTGGCGGTAATGGATATCTGATTTTTAACCATATCTATACCAGTGGCTTCTTCGGAAACCCCAAGCTTAAAGTGGATCCGCGTATTCATTTCCATGGAATAAAAGTTACCATGTTTATCCACAAGAAATTCCACGGTACCAACGGTTTCGTATTCACAGATCTTGGCTAATTTGATGGCAGCTTCGCCCATTTTTTTGCGAATATCTTCGGTTATAAATAGAGATGGAGCTTCCTCAATCAGCTTCTGGCATCGGCTTTGAAAAGAACAATCCCTTTCCCCTAGATGAAGAATCTTGCCATGCTTATCGGCCATGATCTGGATCTCTATATGCCTAGGTTCCTCTATATATTTTTCCACATATACTCCACCATCTCCGAAATTTTTTTCCGCTTCGGCCCGGGCCACATTAAACTCCTTCTGGAAAGACAACGCATTATGTACCAATCTCATACCCTTCCCTCCTCCGCCAGCCACAGCTTTTATGATAACCGGAAAGCCTATTTTTTGCGCCACATCCAGGGCATCCTTATCACTGCTGATGACCGATTCGCTGCCTGGTACCACCGGAATCCCTGCCTTAATGGCCAACTCCCTTGCCATCGCCTTGTTGCCCATCTGCCTTATAATATCAGGCTTAGGACCAATGAAATTTATTTTACAGTCTCGGCATTGCTCGGCAAAAATAGCATTTTCTGATAAAAAGCCATAGCCTGGATGAATGGCATCCACATTACCTATCTCCGCCGCACTTATTATCCTATCGTGCCGAAGATAACTTTCGCTGGGTGGTGCTTTACCTATGCATATGGCTTCATCGGATAGCTGTACATGCAGCGACTGTTCATCGGCCTCGGAATAGACAGCCAATGTTTTTATCCCCAGCTCATGGCAGGCACGAATCACTCTCAGAGCAATCTCACCGCGGTTCGCTATCAAAATTTTTTCGAACATATGCAGCTAATTAAGCTCTATTGCAAACAGTGGTTGCCCAAACTCGACCGCCTGGCCATTACTGACAAGAATTTCCTGTACCACACCAGAAACATCCGATTGAATCTCATTCATAATTTTCATAGCCTCAAGGATGCACAGCACAGATTCCCTTTCCACATTGGACCCTAGTACGACGAACGGAGAACTGTCCGGAGATGGTGAATTGTAAAAAGTTCCAACCATCGGAGATTTCACAATATAAAGATTTTTTTTGGCCATAACGGCATCGCCCGTCATAGAAGAACTAGATCGATCTTTTACTGATTCATGCAATTGCTCCACGGTAACCGAACGATCCATGGTTTCCGAGTAATGCCCCATCTTAAGCCTAATTCTTGTGTCACCCCTTTGGATTTCTATTTCAGAAAGCTTGGAACTCTCCATCAGTTTCGCCAGTTCCTTTATTTCATTTGTGTCCAAACAACCCTCCTTGTCTCCAAGAAAACTAGGCACCTATGTTTAAAAATCAACACAAATAAATATCTATCTAAATAAAAAATCGATACCAATGTCGCCTTTGAAATTTTAATTTACAATCACAGGATAATTGTTGTTATCCGAATGTTAGCGCGGGCATGGTATAGCGGTAACATGCGAGCTTCCCAAGCTTGAGTCGAGGGTTCGATTCCCTCTGCCCGCACCAGATTAAATTACTTCAGTCTAGGTCGAAGTCGTTGAATTCATGCTTACTTCACCGGAGAAAGGATCAACGGATAAAATTACGTCCTTGGATTCGGCATCTTTGTAAATAAATTTAAAATTTTGCATAACCCCATCATTGGATATCTTTATTGATATTTTTTCATCATTATCAACCTTAAACTTAGGATTAAAGTTATTTGGATTTATACCCTTTGTTATTTTTATTTTCTCTACTTCTCCTCCATTTTCACCTTCGGAAACATCCACCATCTTCATTATTTTATATACAAACTTATCATTCAAATTTGCATTAGTATCTTTATCAAGTTCGAGTCTCTCGGCAATTAAAAAGCATGGCTCTGTATAAATATCCTTAACCTTATCACCAGTCAATATTTTTTTTCCTAAATTCTGCATATCTTTTTTATTATAAAAACTTAATATCTTTTCATCATCACTAGATAAACCTTGAGTACGATTATCATATTTCGGTACGTTTATACCTTCAATCTTATTACACAGGAGATACATTTCTTTATTCTCACTTCTGGCAATATATTTACCCATTCGAATGGCCCTCTGTAGAGCATCCATTGGATCAAGTTCACTAGAATCGACCTTTTTGAAACCCATCACTGCCATTCCGCTGATTACGGCCATTAATGCGATGGTTATCAATATCTCCATTAATGAAAAAGCTGATTTATTTTTTGTTAAGTTCATGATAATTTAAACTCCATTTATTATACATTTCTTATAATATTCATATTCGCTGAATTGGATGATTGCAATACTTGTTTCATCAATGACATAAAAGTATCTCTGGCTTTTTGGGCACTTTGGGCACCCTTACCTGCCGATTCTGCTAGACTATCGATGAGATTTATCATTGCTTCTTTTTCCTTTATATCTGCCTTCATTTTTACTTCTTCTTTACCTAGAACGGCCTGGGTGACACTCATACCAACTCCAGCCAAACTTCCCCCGAGACCACCGTAGCTGTTCCGAGCATTTTCCATACCGCTGTAATCTGCAAACGTAAAATCCTTAGATTTCACGTTGGATTTAGTTACATTTTGTATCCCAGCCTGGCCTTCATGGGTTGCAACACCAGCGACACCATAATCCTTTTGGCGTTTTGGTGCAGCAAGCTTTGCTGCGATTGAACCAACTCCAATACTGACCGCGGTTTGGGCTAAACTCGACCAGGCCTGGACCATCATTTTTTTATAGGTTTCGTTTGCCAATTTCATCATATCCGATGCCTTTTCTTTTGAAAATTTAAAACTGGTTACGCTTAGCTCAACCTGGCTTTCACGCTCTATATGTTTTTGCTCAGTGGTTGACATTATCATGAGGACCATGATTTTACACATCATTGCCCCAAGAGAACTCATGGTGTTTATATTTTCCGCATCCATATTTCCGATACCAGTGATCAGTTCGTTGATCATACCCGATCGTTTGGGACTGGAGGCCATGGATGGTGGTTCCAGGGAAATTCTGAGCTTGGCATCACTGTTGAGATCACTAAGCCATTTCATATCCAAAATTTTGCCATCGACTATTAGGGTTTCGGCTAATTTATTCATGGTTGGAGCATCCATACCGGCCGCGTTATCGCCGGATACACGTTTCAATCCCGAGGTGTTAGCGCTCTTCAATGGCTCCACCCCACCTTCGCTGCCTATACCAGCCATAGAAATGGATTCTATATATTAGTAGGCATAAGACAATCAAAACCTTACCATCACTGGGAAAATTAAAAAAATCATGGAACCATAAAATTCAATATATTTTTTTTGTAAAAAATTATAAAATCTTCTTGCACAATGACTAATGGAACGCATAGTGCATTTTTGTAGTAGGCCAGAAGTGCCTCTATGAGTAGTTTTCATCGAAAGATGTGAATCCGTTATTCGACAGTATATCGAGAAAATTTCCGGTAACGGAAAAAGTACAGTTAAAAGCCCGTTGGTTTTGTTTGATTTGCCACGGGTAAGTGTAGAATGCAACCGTCGGGGGGTTTCCCCCGGCGGCCTAGTTTTCAAGAATTTCTTTCTATTTTTCTTGATTAAATCTAAATAGCTATAGATTTTTAATTTATTGAATATGAAATTTGAATGGGCTGAACTCGGAGATGAAAACGCCAACAAAGATCCAAGGGCCATGTGGCCGGCTGATAAAAATTTTTCTGGCATATTTTCGGATTATAATTTTAGGGTATCCGATGATTGTTTTGGGAAACCCATGGAAGAATTATTAGCTTATTTCGAGGAAAATTTTGACCTTTCCAGAGGTCTCGAGGGTAATAAAACCATCATTAACTGGATGATTGATGGCAGCGACCTTGGCGGTTTCTATAGCATTATGGTACTAAATTATTAGATAATTTTTCTTGACTAGTAGATTAATCATAGACAGATTATCCATATTCTATAGTAACTTTGTCCGTTGG
This sequence comes from Puniceicoccales bacterium, assembly GCA_031268545.1. Taxonomy (GTDB): domain Bacteria; phylum Verrucomicrobiota; class Verrucomicrobiia; order Opitutales; family LL51; genus JAIRTH01. Next base: position 4,105 of record JAIRXD010000060.1, read on the forward strand.
ATTCTTTTTTGTTTGGGAATCCAACGGGCATTTTTTTTAAAAATTAACGATTTCTGGATTTTTTAATATTGACCAAAACCCAATTGTTAATACACTCAACTTCATTGATATGAAATTTAAAGGAGTTAAATTTATGGATAGGACTGAAATAATGAAGAAG
>JAIRXD010000001.1 GCA_031268545.1 Puniceicoccales bacterium
AATTTTACTATCGATGGAATAGCCTCAGAGATAGAATTTCTTACTGTAATGTAAGTCTCTAAGTCACAACCAAATGGATCAACCACATCCTCATCTAAACCTCCGAGAAATCCCCGCCACAGATAGCAGTGACTCGGCACGTTGCTGAACAATTTTTTTAAGCTATTCAAATGTTCCTTTGCCATACAGAAAACTACAACTGATTCATTAATAATCCTTTGGGTCAATTTCTTGCTTTTGTATTTACTCAGGTCCATATCTATTTTTTTCATGGCCAAAATCGTATTAGCCCCGGCACCTCCTCCGGTACTGGACAATCCGGCTCCAACAACCTCAAATGCACCGGTTTCTTGTTCCAGAGCTTTTGTTAAAAGTGCTTCCGCCATCGGACTACGACAGGTATTGCCGCTACAAATAACCACAATCTTGATACTTTTCACACTTATCCGATATTTGGTAACACAAATCCACAACGATAGAAGTGATATTTCTAAAAAAATATTTTGTCAATCAGAAAAATCAAATTATTCAAAAATCAATAATATCTCGAGTCCAGGTCACCTACAAATATTATATGTTGATCTTCCGACAACAAAACCACGGTGCTTTCGCAGGCATTTCGTAATTCCCTTACATTGCCAGGCCATGGATAGCCAATAAATAAATCCATTGCCTCCTGGGAAATCGAAACCTTCAAGTTATTTTCCTTGGCAAATAATCCGACATAGTGCTCAATCAATCTCTGAATATCCATCTTTCGCTCTCGAAGCGGTGGCAATCGAAGCTCCACCACATTTAGCCGATAGTACAAATCCTCTCTAAATTTACCCTGGGAAACCATGGCCTGAAGATCTCGGTTTGTGGCACACACAACTCTCACATCCACAGACAGTTGATCGCTTCCACCAACCCGCTCAAATGATCTTGTTTCCAAAAAACGCAGTAACTTGATCTGAGTCTGCATGTCTATTTCTCCGATCTCATCTAAAAATAACGTGCCTCCGTTCGCCTTTTCAAACCTACCCACATGCCTGGCTGTGGCTCCGGTGAAAGCCCCCTTCTCATGGCCAAATAGCTCGCTTTCTAGCAATGAGCTCGATAAAGCTGCACAGTGCACCGGAACAAATGGCTTATTTTTTCTATTGCCCGAAAAGTGTATAACCCCGGCAACTATTTCTTTACCGGTACCGGTTTCACCACCGATGAGTACATTTACCTTACTATTTGCCAACTTCTTAGCTTTTAAGATGATAGCCATGAATGGTGAATTCTCAGCACAGATTATACTCGGCCCGGCCCGACCAGACTCCACCGCCAGGGTTTCGGTCGATCTATATTTTATGGCTTGCTTCAGCAACACATCGAGTTTCGGCAAATCTATTGGTTTGGTGATAAAATCGAAGGCACCGTTTTTCATGGCTGAAACGGCGGTCTCCACATCGCCATAGGCTGTCATAACTATGGAGGGAATGCCCCGCAATACACAACCCTCGACCACATTCATACCCGAAGCCGCACCCATCCTCAAATCCGTTAAAACCGCACAGAATTTGTGATTTTTCAGCTGAGTCAGGGCCTCCTCCACATCACTGGCTACGAAAACATCGTATTTTTCACCAAGCAACTTGACCAGTGCATCTCGGGTATACTTTTCGTCATCTACTACTAACAATGGAGTCAGCGGCATAAATTACTCATCATCGTCGTCATTCAATTCATCTCTACATGAATCCATGACCTTCAGCCATACCTCTCGGAGATCAAAACATGCAATCATTGCATCTTCTAGCAAAACACTGCACTTCATCCGAATGCTTCGGACCTTTTGAATGATATCCATGGTATAATTTATCGACTTCAAAGCCGATTTGAAATGGCATAGAGCCAAATTATCATCACCGGCATCCATGCAAGCCAAGGCGAAGGTGGCATCTCGTTCTCCTATATTCAATATCCGGCCATAAACCCAGCACAGCTGTGGATCAGGAGATTTATGCTCACTCATAAACAGTTCCCAATTTTTAATTAGAAAACAATATAATGCCCGTGTAACAATCGCAACCGGCTGCCTATGAATAGTATATGGATCATTTTCATCAATCTGAGACAGAGAATTAACAAAATTACCAGATTGTTTAATCCAGCCCATTTGGGAAGCTATTATCTCCATATGATTTATGATATTTCTGGTTTCGATAAATAACCTCAAAAATAACGATACATCTCCATCGATCTTTGACAAATATCTACGCCATTCCGCTTCGGACCACTCCACAGAATCTACTTCGTCGTCAAAATCATCAAAATAGGAATAATTTGCGAAAGGCTCCATGGTCATCAATGATAATCCAAATCTCTCATGATTCCAGTAAATATATATAAATCGATCTCTATATATATGAAAAAATGACACTAACTACTCATATATTAACACGTTATAATGCCTTCACAATCTTGCCGGCTTTTATTGCTTTTACCGACACAAGAACTCGCCTAACCTCACCACTGGGCAGTACAATCCTAACCCTCTGCAGGTTGGGCCTGAATAACCTCTTTGTCCTTTTTACCACATGGGTACCAATGCCGCCACTTTTTTTAGTCTGACCCCGACGACGTATACGATTCCCACTAATAGGACCTTTTCCTGTAATAAAACAAACTCTAGCCATTTACTAAATAATATGCGAACAGATTAGGCCCATTGATATACATTGGCAAGCTTTTTATGCTACAGGTCAATAAATTAGATAATAGGTTGTAATAACTTGTTGCGATTAATTAATGTAATCTTCAAAGTAATCCATCCGAGAGATTTTATGGTTGGACTTTTAAACAAAATTATTCAGATAGGATAGATAGATGATCGGAGTTTTGTCATTTTGCGTATTCGCATTTACGGCTAGTTTTTTAGGATGTTTTTTCCTTTGGCCCATATGGGAAATTATCCAGGGTGGGTTCTTTAACGTTGATGGACAATTTACACTCGGATTTTTTGATATAATATTTCACAATCGGGTATACATTGATGGCCTTCTAAACTCCACTGGCCTTGGCCTATTTTCCACATTATTATCTCTATTGATAGCCATGCCTCTAGCCTACTTTACCGATAGATATAAATTTCCACTCAAGAAGACTTTAACATCCGTAATATTGTTACCGATTATGCTACCGCCCTTCGTTGGCACCATAGGCATACAGCAAATATTTGGCACCTATGGGGTCTTAAATTCCATACTGTTAAAATTTGGTGTAATCGAACCAGGAAATTACATAGATTGGTTAGGTTCTCACAAATTTCTAGGAATAGCCGTGATGAACGCGCTCAGCCTGTATCCA
>JAIRXD010000057.1 GCA_031268545.1 Puniceicoccales bacterium
AGGTCAGGAAGATCTATAACTACTTGACGATCAAACCTTCCTGGTCGTAGCAATGCCGCATCGAGCACATCTGGCCTATTGGTCGCAGCGATGATTATCACACCTTCGCGACCATCGAAACCGTCCATTTCAACCAATATGGAATTTAGAGTTTGCTCTCGCTCATCATTGCCTCCGCCCAGACCAGCACCACGATGGCGACCGACGGCATCTATCTCATCTATGAATACTATACATGGAGCGTTTTTACGACCCTGCTCGAACATATCTCTGACCCTCGCCGCCCCGACGCCGACGAACATTTCAACGAAATCCGAACCACTTATGCTAAAAAATGGTACATTGGCCTCTCCGGCAACGGCTCGGGCCAACAGGGTTTTACCGGTTCCCGGTGGCCCCACCATCAGACAACCCTTGGGTATTCGCCCGCCTATATCCTGAAATTTCTTTGGATTTTTCAAAAAATCAACGATCTCAGCCACCTCCTCCTTGGCCTCATCGCAGCCAGCAACATCGGCGAAGGTCTTCTTATTATCAGACTTTGTCAACAATTTTGCCTTACTTTTGCCAAAACTCATGGCACTCTTACCGGCACCACGCATTTGCCTGGCGAAGAGAAAATAGAATATGAACAGCACGATCAGGAACGGCAGAACGCTCAACGCCAAGTCTGTAAGAAACGTACTGCTGGGCTTTTCGCGCCAATTAGATGACGAGTTTATGAGCTTGTCGAACCGAGCACTGGTCAGCCGGCCCTGGGCTTCAAAATGCACAAAGTCAACGATTTCTCCATTGAGCAGCTTGATCGGCACATTGCTTTTCGCCCTGCCATGCAACCGATACCATCTCTCGCCTTTGGAAGGATCTGGCTGGATCACACCGGTAATAATTCTACCGTCCTCCGAAGCGTCGATGGACTGGCTTATCGTCCAAATCACTCTAGCACTGTCATGTTGCGAGAAATTTGACCACAACGTAAATATAATGGTAATCAACACCATCCAGATCACAATGGATCGAACTTGGGAGACTCCAAATTTCTGATTTTTTTTATTTTTGGTCATAGAGCCTGTATTATCATCATAACCTCGCTATCGTCTGGAAAATGTCAACTCTAGAGCCAATTTATCTTCATATTTTATCCTAAAACTGTTTGAAATTGATAAACCTGGTACCCAGAGAATCTCGCCATTTTCATTGGTTATCACTGGCAATATTTTTCGCATATTTAGTGGAATTTTTCGTTCACAGAAGCATTTTTTTAGTTTCTTATAGCCGCCCAAACCAAAGGGTATATAGGCATCTCCGGGCCTCCAATTCCTAACCATTAATTTGGCATCGGCGGCCAGCGCCAACCTAGCCAGAGAACCGTCATCTCCGGAAAGTTTCCTCACCATGGCCCCAGAGATTTCCCTCCGACCCAATAACCCCGAAGGTAAATTGAGATCGCCTTGAATCCAATTACCGAAATTAAATTCGCTATATACTTCTGGCCTACCGACTTGAGTAATGATTAGGCGATCATTTTTTATCACCATTACCCTGGTTGTTGTACAGCTTAGGGTCTTTTCACTTCCCTTTATTATGCAGTCAACGATATCACTCAAATGCCTATGAGTGATCATGTTAACGAGATTGTTGGTTTCTAGCCATGAGGCTATGACGCGTCGGATGACTGCCCTGGGCATTGATCTTATTTTGGCCAGATCTAGCTCGCCGGATTTAGGAGAAACCTGGGTCGTCGCTGCGATTTGATCCAGGGCCTCGGAATCCTCTGCCAGCAACCGCCGGGCCAGTGCAAAGCCATTTCTCCAATCTCTAGACCGGAAAAGCGTGTCAAAATCTCTTTGAATACAACACCTTAGACGATTACGCAGGTATTTATCCGAATGGTTACTCAAGTCCTCTCGCCAGGGAATTTCGGCAGTTTTAAGCGACTGTTCGATGGAGCTTCTTTTTATATTCAACATAGGCCTGACCCTGGTATGATCCCTAAATTGTTGCAGAGCAAGCGGTGATGCCAGGGCTTTCCCTCCACAGCCCTTTGCCAACCTCATTATCATCGACTCGATCATATCATCCAAATGATGGCCAAGAATCAGGCAATCGCAACCAATGGAATGCATTACCTTTAGAAAAAAATCATATCGATCACGTCGCAAGACCTCCTCGGAGCTGGCCATGGACTTTTTTCTTTTTTCAGAAAAAATCCTCAGTCCCAGCGAGTTGGCCATGGCTGTTACAAATAGCTCATCGGCATCGGTTTCCGGCCCCCGAGTATTGTGATTATAGTGTAGAACAACAATCTCATGGTCTCGGTTAAAATGGCCATAGATCAGCAGCAATAAGCAGACCGAATCCATTCCACCAGAACAACCTATGCCAAGGCAATGGCTGCATTTTAGGAAATCAACCGCGGCATATTCCAACCTATTCACTGGGAACAAATCTCCCAATCTCCGAGAGTAATTCCCCCAATCATGATCACGAACTATTTCCATGACAATATATTTATATATCACCGCTAGTTTTCGATATTTTTTGTTATAAAATCGAAGGAATCCGCCACCGTATCTGAAAAATGGAAACTGTCCATCGCTTCGCGTTCCACCAGGCCATATTCCCAGAGCAAATCGAAATTTATGAGGCTTTTCCAAAACCAAGATCCGAAGAATACCAGCGGCAATTTGGTTCTCTGGCGACCGGTTTGGATGAGCGTCATGGCTTCGAAGGTTTCGTCCAATGTGCCAAAGCCACCAGGGAAAACAATTATCGCCCTGGCCAAATACATGAACCAAAACTTCCTGGGCATGAAATACTCAAATTCCATACTAAGGCCATCGGTGACGTGGGGATTAATCTTTTGTTCCGACGGAATTTTTATATTTAAACCCATGGTTTCGCAGCCGGCCAGAGCTGCACCGGTGTTGGCCGCAGCCATGATTCCACTACCGCCACCGGAACAAATCACGCAACGATTTGTTTTACCAAAGGACGAATCGCACCACTTTGCCAGTCTAAACGACAATTCTTCGGCCGATTTATAGTACCGGGCCATTTCGGCTATTTTCACCTTGGTATCATCACCTATCGTCTTATCGTCCAGCATCTTAGCAGCTTCTTCCGTGCTGGGAATTCTTGCAGAACCCCAGAATACTATCGCGCCACTTATGCCCTTGCTTTTGATATGCTCGATGGGCCTAACCATATCCCTCCCAACGGCTTCAACTCTATCATGCATAAACCTCACCATGACCAAAAAATTTTCATGTAAACCATAAAACAGCTGGATAAACATGCTAGGTCAAATGATTTTTAAAGCAAACATTTATATTTTGTGCATATATTTACTTGAAATATTAGACACCATCCTAAGCATTGCTATGGACGGTCCCCGTAGTTCAATGGATAGAACCGCGGTTTCCTAAACCGTTAATCCCAGTTCGAGTCTGGGCGGGGGCGCCATAAGTTGTTGAGTATTAACGTGATATAAAACATGTATCATAATTTTTTCACATAGCTGTAAAAATTTTGTTGCGTCCATAGCCAGCAAAAACCACTTTATATCCCAGTAGTCTGGTATTATGTCTGATTTTTTGATAGGAAATTTACTTATTATTCAACACGGATGCAATTCCGTAGCCGGCAATGCTATTTTATCTGGCATTGTAACCGAGGCACTTAATAACGAGTGCATTGAAGAAATTCTTGGAAGTATAAACGGGCCACAGGGTCTGATTTTTGGAAATTTTATAGATCTGGCATCTGAGCAACAGCAAACGATGTTTGATCTGCAACGTTCTTCCGGAGCGATACTTGGGACACATACCCCGGGGGCATTGTCGGCCGGGGATCTGGCCAACATGATGAACCAAATAGAAAGGAATAATATCCGGTTCATTTTTAACATTGGAGCTCAGGAAGCCCAAAAATTTTCCGAACAGATCGCATTGCTTGCTGCAGAAAATGACTATGAAATTCGGGTAATTGGATTGCCTGAAACCATAGAAAATAACCTGCCGATCACCGACCATTGCCTGGGCTATGGCAGTGCGATTAAGTTCCTGGCCACGGCCCTGCAAGAATCATCTAATGTTCTACAATCAAGCGGGTTACGCAACATTATAGAGATCTTTGAAATCGCAGAACCCGATCCATCCTGGCTGGTGGCCGGAAGCATATTGGCACGCAAAGCATCCCATCAGAATGCTCCACATCTGATATATTTGCCCACCACACCCATCAACAATGATGCTCTGCTGAACCAGATTAGAGATATATTGAAATCGAATAATTTCTGCACGATTGTTATAGCTGGCAACATAACCGACGGTACCGGAAACCCTCTGGCCACAGACACCATTAGCGCTGCCGATGGTATGAAAAATATTATAATGGAAGAGCTTAACGTGGTTGTAAATATCGTAAAATTCGGAGCATTACTAAGAGGATTTTCCGTCGTCACCTCCGCCATCGACCTAAAAGAAGCCATAGAAGCTGGTGGCAAAGCCGTCGAATTTGCACTAAATGGAGCCAATAAAAAGATGCTTACCATACTGCGAACCGATTCGAACAAATACTCGGTGGAATATGGCCTCGCTGATTTGAGTAACATTGTCGGCCAGGATAAATCCCTGCCACCCAACTGGTTATCCGAAAATCATGAACCAACAAACAGCTTTATAAAATATGCCACTCATCTAATCCAAGGCGAAAGCAGTCAAACCTTCGCCAACGGATTACCTAAATCCATATCTTTAAAAAAGATAGAATTTCCATAAAGTGTAAAATCACTTCAATTTATTTAAAATCGCAGTTTTTGTCATTCCGCCAACTGCTTTATCGGTCTGTTTGCCATCCTTGAAAAATATCAAGGTTGGTATCATGGTGACATCAAATTTCGCAGCCAACTTGGCCTCTTCATCGATATCCACTTTGCATACAACAACATCATCATTTTCTTCGGCAATTGAGTCCAAAACCGGGCTAAGCGCTCGGCAGGGACCACACCAGGTAGCCCAAAAATCTATCACCACCGGTTTGGTCGATGAACCAACAACCGCCTCGAAATCATCACTTGTTAAATTAATAATCTTTTCCGATGCCATTTAGCTCAGTATCAAATAAAAAAATGGATCCAGTCAACATCTATAGCCATCAAAATGCAACACCAGAAATCAAATCCTAACCACCTGGAGCGTCAGCCTAATGGACAACTTATAGGGCCTACCAGCCTGCATAAGCATAAAATTATCCCGAGCCAATGTCTGTAAATAGTGAATTTTTCCAAAAAATGTGCGATACAATGGATCATCCGAAACCACGGACACATCCTTCCAATTGGCCAGAAAGTCGTCATCCTTGACCTCGATTTTTAGGCCCTCTTCACCAAGGGTTAAATTATTCGACCCGAAGGTCGTATGCGACGATGATATGGCAACCACATAGCGCAACCCCTCGATCCTAAGCCTGACCTTGGGAATAAAAATAAACTCGGAAAGAATCCGATCTTCCCAAAATGTCCAGTTGACCCTAAAGGAAGCAAGGCCTGGAACTATTTCTTCATCAACGGTTATCAAATCAGGCTGTTCATAGGAAAAGGTCATCGAGCCGCCACTGCCTATACCGGAAACACATTTTTTAACATAAAATGACGGCAGAAATCGCTTTCTACCGATGGTGATTTCCGGCTGCAAAATCGGCAGATACACATCCACCGGCCAATCGAATACTCCGGAACAATGGGGAAAAGCCAAAGAATCACTGGACTTCGAGCCTCCGCCGGAAATCAACGGCAACTGAAAATTAACACCTGTCTTTTGGTTTCTATAAACGAAAAGCCCCTGTTCCTTTTTGATGGTTTTATCAAAATTCACATAGCGACAAATACTTTTCAACTCTCCGGTATCCGACTGTTCGAAGGTCAAATTAGTTTTCTTCGCGAGTCTAGCCCATTGACATAAATATCTGATGGCGTCGAAGTTAGCGTTCCTTGTTGTCTGCCAGCCAGGAGAATTCCTTTCTCCATCACGGACAATCACGAACCCATTTTCCTGATCCACATAGTTGAGAAAAAAATTGTAAAAAAGGCCACGTAACATCACCACAAAATTGCTCTGTTTTTCCAGAGGAATCCAGCCATCGCGCAGCGCCTGAATCACAGCATTCACGCAGTACATCTGCGCAGATGCCCCCATATCCGGGCCAAAATTCCAACAGATTCCATCGCAGCGCATCAGATCTGGCAACAATTTCAGGTACTTATCCGCATAGGAACGCAAGCTAGGAAGCTTTTTCCCAACCAAAGAAAAGTCCGTATGCATGTGCAGCACCTGCCTTATGAACGAAAAAACAAAAAGACCGCTCACATCAAAACAACCACCAAGACCATGGCCCGTCGAATTGTCAAAAAACTTACCAGAGATCAGTGATAAGTTTTCCAAAAATTTATCCACCAGCTTTCCGGTATCATCTCTTTTAGTCATAGCCAAACTGTACTTCGCCACGGCAATGGCCAGACCAAACGGAATGGAATTATTTTCATCGGCTTTCTTGGTTAGCAAGGACTTACAGATCACATCCTGGATTTCTTTCGACAGCTTTTCCCAGGCCGGATTGCGACTTCGCACAGGCCCAAATGATAGCAGTGCAATGCCGATATAGCCAATGGATGCTATGGACATTTCACCTGCAGTAACTGTGGCAGAGATACACCTCGCCGCCAGATCAGCCAAATCAAACCCACTAAAAGTTTTTTCCTGGGTCAATCGATAATACTCTCCAATGGCTAACGCGGCCTTAACCTGTTCATCAGCAACATTTGGCTCATCACCACAGGGTAAAATCTTTCCATCTTCGGATATAGCCCCAAGATTGTGATTTAAAATGGAACGCGCCAAATCCAGACACTGTTCGGAAAAATTCTGCATTATTTTATATCTTATATGAATTTTACTTCATCATCGATCTAGTGCGCTTTGCAACAAAATCAAGAATTCTTTATTATTTTTTGTTTTTTTCATTCTATTTAGAAGGCCCTCGACGGCCTCATCAGCTTTTAAACTACCAAGAGCTTTTCTGAGAGATGAAATTTTTCCCAAAGCTTCACCGGACAACAGCAACTCCTCGCGTCTGGTGCCAGATGAATTTATATCTATGGCCGGATAAAGCCGCATATCGGCAACCTTTCTATCCAGCACAACCTCCATATTTCCAGTACCCTTAAACTCTTGAAAGATAAGATCATCCATTTTGCTACCGGTTCCGACCAATGCCGTAGCAATCAATGTCAGGCTGCCACCATTCTCCACATTACGCGCCGATGAAAACAGTTGCCTAGGTTTCTCCAAAGCCCGCACATCCACACCACCAGACATGGTCCTGCCACTGGATTGTATCGCATTGTAAGCCCTTGCTAGCCTTGTAATTGAATCCAACAAAATCACCACATCTTTGCCCACTTCCACCAACCGCTTCGCTCTTTCAATGGCCAATTCAGCCACCATTATCTGCCTATACCTATCCTCATCATTCGACGAAGCATAGAGCTCGGCCTGGACGGTACGTTGAAAATCCGTAACCTCTTCCGGCCGCTCATCTACCAATGCAATAATCAGATGGCAATTCCTGTGATTTTCCTTAATTCCTCGGGCAATGTTTTTCAGCAAGGTTGTCTTACCGGTTCGAGGTGGAGCCACAATCAATCCACGCTGACCCTTACCTATGGGACAGAAAAGGTCAATCATTCGATTGGTCAATTCATCACCGCAAATTTCAAGATTCAGCCACTCATTCGGCGTAATTGTGGTCAAATCTTCAAAACGCCGCACCGCACTGCGTTTACCAGTGGGCAATCCATCTATGTTAACCACCTGCATGACCTTCGGATTTGGAAAGTCTGTACGAGGTAAAATCAAAGCCTCGAGCTCCATACCCTTTTTAAGCCTAAACCTGGTGATAGACTCCCTGTCTATATAGGGATACTCTAGGCGTTGTTTCCCATTAGCACTCAACGGCATAAGCTGCCCAAATCGTCCTTTAGACTCTATGTCTACAATCCCTGAAAACTGCATCAAATTATCCACAGAGCAATTCTTCACTAAAATCTCTTCCATACTTCACGCAACATCAATGCCACGAGCAATAAAACCGCAATACCAGCGCCTAAGCTATGGATCAAAAAACACATCACCACCTATTTAGCACTAAATATAATATTCGAGGTTATCTAAAATTATAAAATTTGATTGTCAATCACAACTTATTAAGAAAAAACAACATTTTTATTTTTATCGCAAAGCAAGCTTAACCAATTGTTCTGCGGATAGCTCAGCATTTTTAGCCATCAGAGCGCCAATCATCTTTTCCGCTTCATTGCGCCTGATTCCCAGAGATATTAATGCTAGTACCGCATCGTACCCATCACTGCTGCCTGTAAATTTTATCATAAAGCCACTATTTTTGTCAATGGATTCCTGTGATAATCTTTCGCTCAATTCGATGACCATCCTCTCGGCCGTCTTTTTTCCGATGCCGGTGATGCTGGAAAGCAGCGCAATATCTTTGGCAACAATGGCAGATTTCAATTCCTGGGCTCGAAACCTACTCAGCATGGCCAGAGCAATTCTTGGTCCGATGCCAGATACTTTTTCCACAACGATTTTAAAAAAATCTCTTTCATTTTTGTCCAAAAATCCGTACAGCGCCTGGCTATCTTCTCTATATACGGAATAGATAAACAGTTTTACCGGCGAACCCAGGTCCGGAAGACTTTCGGTAACAGACAACGGCATATTGATTTCATAGCCGATACCACCACAATTAACCACGCAGACCACCGGTCCCAGCTCTTCAAGCTTGCCCTCTATCGAAACTATCACGTCGATCTATTTTGAGATATAACCGGATCAGTCAAGTAATCCTATGGCTATACAAATATCTATACCCTAGGGTAATCGTTATTCACTGACACCGGCAATTCCTCGACAAATTTCTTGGCATATTCCTTAGCTTCATCCGAAGAAGAATTTTTTACCGAAAGGCTATGGGAAAATGACTGAATCACCACTTCATCCGGATTTCCATTGGCCGGCAAAATAATTTCAGCACTGGCTGAATATACGGGCATTCCAGCTTTTAACATAGCTATTTCATCATAGCCTTCACTTATAGACGTAGACTGCATAACGCATTTAAAATCAGCTTCAATGTGATAATTGCCATCGGCGCTCTTTGTAATTTCAAAATGATTATCCATGGTAATCAAGTTATCACATCCTGCGGAAATTACTGCAATAAATGGCGCTTTCATAAATGGCTCGAACGTTCCCTGTTGCATAATTTTGCTGGCCATAAGGCATAATTCCCGATTAAAATTGCCATGCTCATCGGTAAACAATTTGTTCATAGGTTCCCTCCAGTTATCTCTATTGGTAGGCTCTCCAGCAATACGCCCCACCTGCCCTCGATTGGCATCATTAATAAACACTTTACAAAATCCTGCTTCCCCTTCTTTCAATGAAGGGGTTTCGGTATCATGAGCATTCATCCTAACTTCGACCTGCAGGTTATTCTTTAATTCATTGACTTTATTATCTTTGGTTCTAGTGGCATCGATCTGATTCATTATACGCGAAATGTCTTTGCCAGTAAACGGTTTAGCGGTTCGACCAGAAAGTTCTTTATGGGCAATTTTAGCATATTCTACACCATAGCTGGAATCGTTGGCAATGGCCTGGATAAAACCATTTACCGCGGCACTATTTTCGACAAATCTTTTT